>JBBSLR010000445.1:0-3411 GCA_038255045.1 Phormidesmidales cyanobacterium | reverse complement strand
TATGGATTTACGCAACCGTAGTCTCTGTAACGGCAGTGGCAAGTGAGCTAATATATTCTTTATGCAGTGTTAATCATGTCAGAAATTACTGACAAAGTTTTGGGGGCTAGGCCCTCGGGCAAAATCAGTTTCTAGGCAGAGTTTGCACTATTTTCATTTCCATAGATCCAACCTTTAAATCAAAACTTTAAATCAAATCGTTGAATCAGCCATTTACTGAATCGCCCCAGCTTTGGACAGCTGGGGTTTTTTGTGGGCTGGGTTAGGGCGGCGATCGCACGCAAGACCCCAAGGGCCAGGCGCGATTGGTTTAGAATCACCACAGATAACCCTTTACCTTGTCATTTGGCATGGCTCAGTCTTCTACTTCCCGCCGCCTGCAAACCAGCCCTTGGGATCGCCTGTCGGCCTTTGCCACCAGCGAAACCGTGCTCTACGTTGTGAAGCGCATCTTGCAGGCCGCCCTGACGCTGCTGCTGGCCTCGGCTCTCAGCTTTTTTGTGATTCAGCTGGCCCCGGGCAACTTTCTCGACCAGTATCGCCAAAGCCCCCAGTTTTCGCCTGAGACCCTGGCCCAGCTCGAAGCCCAGTTTGGCCTCGACCAGCCGGTCTGGCGGCAATACCTCAACTGGCTCTATCAGGCGGTCTTTCGCGGCAACTTTGGCCTCAGCTTTGCCTACCAGCGCCCGGTCACCGATCTGCTGTGGGAACGGGTGCCCAATACGCTGCTGCTCTCCTTCGCGGCGATCATTGTCACCTGGCTGATTGCTCTACCCCTGGGCGTGATTGGGGCCGTCAACCAAAACCGGTTTCTCGACAAAGCCCTGCGGGTGCTGAGCTACATGGGCCAGGGCATGCCCACCATTGTCACGGGCCTGCTGCTGCTGTTTTTTGCCCAGAGTGTGGCCCCGCTGTTTCCCATCGGCGGGCGCACCAGCATCATCCACGACGACCTCAACTGGTTTGGCCGCATGCTCGATGTCGGCTGGCACCTAATTTTGCCTACCCTGGCGCTGAGCATTACCAGCTTTGCCGGGCTGCAGCGCATTACCCGAGGTCAGCTGCTTGACGTGCTGCGGCAAAACTATGTTCAAACTGCGCGGGCCAAGGGGCTGTCAGAAAATCGGGTAATCTACGTCCACGCCCTGCGCAACGCGGTGAACCCGCTGATTACCCTGCTGGGTTTTGAGTTTGCCAGCCTGCTGGGGGGCGCATTCATCACCGAAACCTACTTCAACTGGCCGGGGCTGGGCAAGCTGATTCTCGAAGCGGTGCAGGCCCAAGACCTCTACTTAGTGATGGCCAGTCTGATGATGGGGGCGGTGATGCTGATTGTCGGCAACCTGATCGCCGACCTGGCCCTCAGCTTTGTTGACCCCCGCATTCGCCTGTCAGAGATGAATTAGACGCATGATATCTCAGCTCTACTATCTCCTGCGATCGCGCGCCGACGGCAGCTACCTGGTAGCCCGCCCCCACGGCCAAGGCGACCCCGATAAACCGTCCCCCACGGGGTTTTTGCTGGTGTTTACCGCCGACTACGACGCCCTCAGCTACCTCAACGCCCATGCCCCCGACCTCAGCGACAAGTTTGCGGTAGAAACCGTCACCGTCTCTAATCTCAAGCCTCTGATCAGCCGCTGGGGGTTCCAGGGTCTGGGGATGGTGAATGATGCCCGTCTGCCCCAGGTAGAATTTTTTAACCGCAGCTAGTGGTTAAAAATTAGCGCAGACTGATCACCGGATACCGTTAGGGAGTCGCAAGAAAATAAGCTGCCAACGGCCATCTTGCCTATTGGTACCTTGCTGCGCGTTGGCGGAGCCTCGCCTTAGCGTTATGCACCCTTCGCCATATCCCCGAGATTCAGCCCTGGCGCGACCGATTGACTGCGGCAGGCAAACCCAAGCTGGCGCTCTAGGTGCCGCCATGCACAAGCTCATTCGCATCATTTACGGGGTCTTATACCAGATCCGAATCGTATAACCCCGATTCCAAACAGTCGGCTTGCGTAGGGGCAAACGGTGTTTGCCCAGCCCAACCGGGGCTAGCCAAGGCGGATTCAGTATTATCCTCGGGGCAACACTACGACCCTGACAAGCTAAAACCCCAAAAATCGGCGGCGGCCACCCTTAACGCCCTCAGGCCAACACCGTATCTACTAAACTCAAATTCTGCCTCTGAAGAGCAGCCCGGCTATAGTAGTAGGCAAGTTTTGCTACCCGCCCCAGCCCCGCCCCACGGAGCAATCGCGTTGGCCGACAGCCCCTACAGCTACGACGTATTTATCTCCTACAGCACCCAAGACAAAGCCTGGGTGCGGGGCGAGCTGCTGCAAACCCTAGAAAATGCTGGTTTAAAGGTCGGCATCGACTTTCGCGACTTTAGTGTTGGGGCACCTACCGTTAACGAAATCAGGAGGCTACTCAAGGCCAGCAAAAAAACCCTCGTAGTGCTCACCCCCAGCTACATCCAGAGCGACTGGACTGAATTTGAAACCCTGCTGCTACAAACTAAAGACCCTGCCAACAAAGAACTACGGCTGATTCCCATCAGAAAAGAACTCTGCGAAATCCCCGACCACATGGGGTTCTTGACCTACGTAGACTTTGCCGAACCCGATGATCTAGAGTTTGCCTGGACTCGTCTACTCACCGCCCTAGGTAGACCGCCCCAGCCTGAACCGGCTCCAGAAACCCCGCCCCAGTGGTTTTTGGCCCACCCCTACGGCATGCCGCCCAACTTCACCGGGCGCAACGCCGAGCTACAAACCCTCAGCAATTGGCTCACCGATACGCAACACCCGCTGTTTGTGCTGCGCGCCCTGGGGGGCTTTGGCAAAAGCGCCCTCACCTGGCACTGGATCACTCACCAGGTAAACGCTCAGCAGTGGCCCCAGGTGGTGTGGTGGAGTTTCTACGAAGAGGCGGCTAATTTCAACAACTTTTTGCGGTTAACCCTGGCCTATTTGACCGGGCAAGACCCCGATGCCCTGCCCCACGGCAGCAGCTCGATGCACTGCTGCGGTATCTACAACAGCACCCGGTAGTGATGGTGATGGATGGCTTTGAGCGAGAGCTGCGGGCCTACAGCGGCATGGACGCTGCATACCAGGGGGATGAGCCATCTTCAGTTCAGAAAAATTCAGAGGATGAGGATCGCAACTGCGTCAATATCCAGGCTGAAACCTTTCTGCGCGGTTTGGCCAGCCTGCCACGCCTGCGGGGCAAAGTGCTGATGTCCACTCGTCTACGCCCCTGCCCGGTAGAGCTACACGGCGGCACCCTGCTAGCGGGCTGCTACGAAAAAGAACTCACCGAAATGCAGCCTGACGATGCGGTGGAGTTCTTTGGTCGCCAGGGCATTGCAGGCAACCGGGGCGAGATCGAGCAGGCTTGCGGCAACTATGGCTT
>JBBSLR010000444.1:0-3414 GCA_038255045.1 Phormidesmidales cyanobacterium | reverse complement strand
CGAGTCACCTGGCAAAATCGGGTGCTGGTCTACGCCACCGACACCGACCCTAACCAAACCAGCGTTGACCCTAACCTGTTGCTGCTGGCTGCCGGGGCCGATATGCTAATTTTTGATGGCACCTACGCCGATGCCGCCTATTCAGATTATGCCGGTTTCAATGACGGGGCATCAGCACCCTGGCACCTGGGTATCGAAATTGCCAAAGCTAGCCAGGCGAAGCATCTGGTGCTGTTTCACCACAACCCCTGCCACAGCGATGATCAGCTCGATCAGCTCGAGCGCCAGGTGCAGGACAGCTTTGCCAATGCCTGCCTGGCCCAGGAAGGGATGACGCTGGATCTGCTGTAGTCTGTCTACCAACTGGGGCTAATCGGCTAACCGGCTTTCTAAAGGGTTTACGGTTCACGGTGCAAGGTTCACGGCAGGCCTTGCACCGTCAGTCTTGTCAAGGTGGGGCCAGATTCAGGGGCGATCCCTGAGATGGGCCGCTGAGCCCAGGACTAGAACTCCCTGGTGGTTGGGGCCGGAGTCCCTTAGCCTATAGAGTTTCGGGAATAGTTTGGTCACTTGACAGGGCAGGCCGTGAACCGTAAACCCCATCCCCGTCCCATCCCCTTTACCGCCGCCGAGAATCATGTCGGCTGAAGCAGGTCGCCGCGCACCCAGCCGGTGGTGCCCTGGTAGAGCACCTGGTACCAGATAAAGCTGTCTTCTGGGTTGCCCACCCGGTCGATGACATCGACTACGGCGCGGCGGCGAGCGGTGCCGAGAATAGTGCTGCCCAGGCGCGGGGCTGATCGCAGCCGCGCTGATTCTGCCGAGAGCACCAGGGCTGGGGTACCGGGGGCAAAGTTGTTGCCGCGAAAGTCGCTAGAGCCAGAGGCCACCCCCACTACGGTGTTAAAGCCCGGCTCTTGGAGAACCACGGTGCCGTCGGCAGCGACAATCTCTAGCTCAGTTGCGCCCTGTACGTTGATGCGGGCAAAGCGCTGGGCTTCGCCCTGGGTGTTGGTGTAGACGGTTTGGTCGCGGGTGCTGGGCACCAGTTGGGCCGGGGCACCCCGCAGCTCAACCACATCGGTGGCTTTGTTGTAGAGGTTCATAAACAGGCCAGACCCGCTGCGGTAGATGCGTACCGCCGTCGACTCGGTTTCAAAATTGAGCACCGTTTCTACCGTGCCCGCCTGGGCCAGCCGACGGTCTGGCACCGCCCCAGGGGAGGGCGCGAGCGCCGGGGCCGCAGCCACAGCCGGGCCAGCCAGCAGGGCCAAGGCCACCAGAGATAGGCAAACTCGTTGAGAAACCCAATTCATAGGAGAGTGACCCGAGATCATGACGACGGATGGAGGCAGGCGCGCTGCCCCATAATAGACTTAACCGGCGATGCTTTGGGGCGATCGCACCCCTAAAGATCCGCCTACCTAATATCTAGCGCTCAATTGACCAGCGGCATCGATAGGGCATTGGGCTGGGGGGCGATCGCCGCCGCTGGGCGCTGGCTCGGGTACAGCCGCACCCGCCCAGAGGGCACCGTCATCCGAGCCTGACTGCCGATCGCCAGCGGCTGACCCACCGGCAGGCGAGCGTAGAGCCACTGCCCCGAGGGAGTTTGCAAGCAGTACTTATACTCGCGGCCCAGAAACTGGCGATCGCGTACTACTGCCGCGCCCGCGGCATCCTCCACCAGGGCAATATCCTCCTGGCGCACCATGAGATCCATCGGGGTATGGTCGGCGGCGGTGGTCTCTGTGGCAAAGCAGCCCACCTCGGTTTGCCAGCCCTGGGGGCTGGGCTGGGCGGGTAAAAAATTGGCCTGGGTGACAAACTCGGCCACAAAGCGCGAGGCGGGCTGGCCGTAGACCGTCTCTGGGGTGTCGATCTGCTCCAGGTGGCCCCGGTGCATCACCGCCACGCGGTCTGCTAACGCCAGGGCTTCTTCCTGGTCGTGGGTGACAAACACCCCCGAGGCCCCCACCTGGCGCAAAATATCGCGCACCTCCTGGCGCAGGTAGAGCCGCACTTGCACATCCAGGTTGCTAAACGGTTCATCGAGCAAAATAATCGCCGGGCGCGGGGCCAGGGCGCGGGCCAGGGCCACCCGCTGCTGCTGCCCCCCCGATAGCTCGTGGGGAAAGCGGTGCTTCAGCCCCTCTAGGCCGACGAGGGCGATCGCCGCCCCAGTCTGCTGCTCGATGTCTGCCGTTGACAGCGCCCCGCCCCGCCCGGCCTTTTGGCCACTGGCCTTGGCCCCGCGCCGCTGGAGGCCAAACGCCACATTTTTCTCCACCGTCAGGTGCGGAAACAGCGCATAGTCTTGAAACACAATGCCCACGTCGCGCCGCTCCGGCGGCAGCCAGCTGGCCCCAACCACCGCCTGACCCGATAGATAAATACCGCCCCCATCGGGCTGCTCAAACCCAGCAATCAGCCGCAGCAGCGTGGTTTTACCGCAGCCCGACGGCCCCAGCAGCCCCAAGATCTCTCCCTGGCCCAGGGTTAGGCTGACCCCGTCTACCGCCGGAGGCAGCTGGGGGCTGTAGTGTTTGGTGACAGCATCGAGACGCAAAATATCCGTTGGGGGCATAGTCTAAGCAAGTAAGGGGCCGCAGGGGCCGCTGTGAGCATTGTTATTGCAAATCTTCCTCATTAAATACTACTGCTTGATGAGTTAGCCGCCGCTCGCTAGGCCCATGGATAGCGCTGTGGTGATCGTCCAGGCATCGACCAAGAGCAGCAGCAGGGTCAACCCCAGCAAAATGAAATACATCCAGGGCTGGGCCAGGGGCTTTACAGCTTGGGTGTCGATGCCGGTGTAGGTCTCAACCAGCCCCACCAGGCGAGCAAACCCCGCCACCCGCATGGGCAGCAGGTAGGCCCGCTGCTCGGCCCCCTCGGCCCCTACAAAGTAATAGACAAGGCCCCCCTGACCGGTGGATCGGGGCTTCAGTGCCTGCACCTTGGCCCAAGGCAGCCGCCAGCCACCGCGAAATAGCCAGCGAACCCAGGCCGGGTAGGTGACTTGAATGCCCTCACCATCTACCGCAACCCGCTGGGCAAGGGCACCGTAAAGACCCACGGCCCCCAGCAAAATGCCCGCCGTTAGCCAGGCTGGGGGTACAGCCGCCTGGGTAGCCTGGGCTAAAAAGGGCAGCGGCCCCAGCAGCGCCAGATACAGCAGCAGCAGGGTCAGGCGAATCAGCGGTGAAATATGAAACACCTGCGGTGCCATGGCACCATCGCTCGCACCTGAGAGATCTGGGGCTAGGGATGAGGACTCAGCCATAGAGCATTAGAAGACAGAAGAAGAACAAGGGCGATGGGCGTAGCCCTGACTAGGGCAGGTACTTTTGCACCACCTGCCAGCCCGTCAGCCCCACTGCCATCAGCCCCAAACCCAGTACCCCATTGAGG
>JBBSLR010000443.1:0-3421 GCA_038255045.1 Phormidesmidales cyanobacterium | reverse complement strand
GGCGCGTTCCGTCGCCACCACCGCCAGCTTGCGGGATGATCCCTCTTCGCCCGCCGCCCGCAGCGCCAGCAAATCCGCCAGCACCTGGAGCTGGCCCCAGGTCATCTCTGATTCTTGGTCAAAGGGGTCGTAGGGCGAGGCCTCGGAGGTGGGGTAAAAGTGCACCGTGTCCCAGCCCATGGCTTCGAGCTGGGTGGCCCAGCGCCCGGCTTCTTCGAGGGTGGCGGTGATCACCAGCAGAGGCCGATTCTGCGCCAGGGCTAAGGCAGAAGAGACAAGTCCCTTGGGCAGTCGGGCGACGCCGTTGAGCACCAAGCGCCCCTGCTGGTCGAGCTTGGTCAGCAGTTCGCTGGTGAGGGGAGAGCGTTGCAGGGCGCGGGTAATCGAAGAGAAAGCCATAAAAGCAACCCAGGGAAAAAGAGGGCCGAAGCCTAAGTATGCGAAAACAGTACGCGAAATTCCCCCAAACTTTGCAGCTAGGGGATGTGAGGGCGGAGATGATTAACCCACCTCACGTTACCTATTGTAATAATGCCTGCCTCGATTTTGGGCGCGCTTGGTTACGAGTTTA
The DNA here is from genome assembly GCA_038255045.1 of Phormidesmidales cyanobacterium. Taxonomy (GTDB): domain Bacteria; phylum Cyanobacteriota; class Cyanobacteriia; order Phormidesmidales; family Phormidesmidaceae; genus Nodosilinea. Next base: position 2,850 of record JBBSLR010000443.1, on the reverse strand, counting down.
ACGGTCGCTGGATGTTTTTCCCTCTCTGGAAGGCCAATCTATGCGGTGCCAATTTAGACGCCGCCGACACCAGTGAATGTTTGCTGACCGGGGCAATGATGCCGCCAGGTCATGTGCACGATTAGTCTAATAATCTAATGAATATTATGATGTGACTAGCCCAGCTTGGGAGCGGTCGTTTTCCCAAGGGCAAAACTCCACCTCTGGGCTTAAATTTGGTTGCACAAGGTTCTGTGATGCCTATGACCCCTGAACAGGCTGCTGAAATTCTTCGCCTTAGAGACGCTAAGGTTGCCCCTAAGCAGATCGCTCGAAAACTGGGCCTCAGGCCAGCGGAGGTGACGGTCTTTATTCGTGACCACGCTGAGGAGAGGTATCTGGAGAAGGCGCGATCGGGCGATCTGCAACCGATCCAGGCATGCCTGGTGAATCGAGGTGCCGTTCAACAGCTTTTCCCCAAAAAACAGTCTCTCCTGTCTAAGATCCGTCCTCAGGCCAGCCAGGGGGTTGAGGGGATGTGCCAAGTGATTGTGGCCCGCCAAGAGCGCAACCGCCTCTTGGTGGGCAGCTACCTGGTCGACTACTGGTGCCTGGGCGTTAAAGATGCCATACTGCCCCGCAAAATAGGTGCCAGCGAGCATCAGTTATTGATTGAATCCTGCGAAGAGCGGTTTGACGAACCCTTTGTCGACATCACCCTTGAGCAAGCCCAGGCGATCGTCTACGGTGCCGTAGACTATGCCCACAGCCTGGGCTTTGAGCCCCATAAAGACTTCAATACCAAGGCCCAGGTGCATCTGGGCCTGCGGCCTGAAACCCTGCTGCCCGTCGAGTTTGGCAAAGACGGCCAGCCCTTCTTTATGAGCGGCCCCTACGACGATGTTGACCAGGTGATCAAAACCCTAGAAGCCAGCGTGGGCGAAGGGAACTTTCACTACCTGGCCGCCATGGGCGGTTCCGGCCTGGGAGATCCTGACCTCTTTTTGTAAGCGCTGAATTAGCATGGTCGCCAAGCCCCCTAAACCTGACGACATCGTAGTCTTCTCGATTCTGCGAGCGGCTCAGTGTAATGAGTGTGGCGCGGAGTTGGGGCCGGGGGCGTTGCTGAAGAAGGAAGGCGAAACAGCCCTTTGTCTATACTGCGCGGATTTAGCTCACCTGGTCTTTTTGCCCCAGGGCAATGCCGCCCTGACCCGACGGGCCAGCAAATACACGACCTTACGGGCGACCATAGTGCGCTTTAGCCGCTCTCGCAAACGCTACGAGCGCCAGGGAATTTTAGTAGAAGAGCCCGCCCTACAGAAAGCCGAGGCAGACTGCCTGGCCGATGCCGATGCCCGAGAGCAGCGCCGTCTGCGAGAAGCCGTCCGCCGAGAAGAGCAGGATGCCGCTTTCGTCGCCGAGTTTGTCGACGCCCTTCAGCGGCGCTATCCGGGTTGCCCAGGGGCAGAGGCAACGCAGATTGCGGGCCATGCCTGCCAAAAGTATTCGGGGCGGGTGGGGCGCAGTGCGGCGGCGAAGGAATTTGCCCCGGAGGCGATTGATCTGGCGGTGGCGGCCCATGTGCGCCATCGTCATACCACCTATGACGCACTGCTGGCTCAAGGGTGGGAACGCCAGGCCGCCCGATCTGCAGTGAGGGATGCGGTGCAGGCGGTGCTTGAGGACTGGAGCCGATCTACCACGGCGTCAACTCATAAAAAGACTCCTTCCCCAAATGGCGACCATATTTCTTGACCAGGGCATTCAAGTCGGTAGAGCTATCTAGCCCTAGCCAATCATCTACCGAGCCGCGAAAACACCAGCGCTCCACCTCAAACTCTTGGGTCTGCTTATCCACCAGCACCAACTGCATCATCGGTGAGTAGTTCAACGACTGGGCCATTCTGCCCACTACTCCAGAGCTGCCGAAGGGAGAAAAAGCCGTCAGAGCCGCCAAGTCGTCTACATTTTGATCGCAGAGATAAACCACGATAACGACTTCTCTGGGTTGTCGGCGGCAGTGGCCAACACCCCCAGCAGCTCAACCAACGCCGTCTGCGTGGTTGCGATCGCAAGCTGCTCAAACGGCCGCCAATTTTCTCCTTGCTGCCCCTGCACCAGCGCCTCAATATAAGCCTGACGGTGCTCATTGGTAATGACGGCGATCGGGTATCCTGCCCGCAGCAACAGCACATTCATCAACAGCCGCCCCGTGCGCCCGTTGCCATCTTGAAACGGATGGATAGACACAAATCGGTAATGGGCCTCAGCCGCATAGAGCACCGGATGTAAAGCCTGGGCCTGGCTGGAGTTAAGCCAGGGGACAAAATCTGCCATCAGCTCAGACAACAGGTAGTGCGGCGAATAGACATAGCCAGTGCCCGCCGCTTGCACATCCAGACGACGATACCGACCAGCGGTCTCTGGGCTAATTCTCCGCAGAATCAGGTTATGAATTTGGCCAATGTCCCGTTCCCCCAGGGCGGTGCCTAGTTGAGCCAGGGTTTCGATGTAGGCGATCGCATCGCCATGGCCAATTACCTCCAAATGTTCCTGGAGGGTTTTGCCCCCAACGGTCATTCCCCGGGTTAAGACCAGTTCTGTCTCGCTTTGGGTTAGGGTATTGCCCTCTAAAGCATTGGAATGATAGGTAAAGCGCACCTGATACCGCTGGCGCAGTTCATTCACCACCGCCGGGGGCAGAGGACGAAAGGCATCTAACCAAGTCTTGAGCTGGTCAATCCGTTGCAGGGGGGCGTTGGCAGGCATGGAGTGTGCTGTTATCCACTGCCAAAGAATATCCTCCGCACGGCCAATGTGGTGGTGTTTGAGGTAGGCAATCAGCTGCTCTTGGGCCATAACGTCAGC
>JBBSLR010000442.1:0-3428 GCA_038255045.1 Phormidesmidales cyanobacterium | reverse complement strand
GTCATTGTGGGGGTTCATCGAGAAATAGGCCACCTGGCTCTTGACCCGCTGGGCCATGGCGGCCACCAGCGGGTCGTCGGCGTTGAGCACCGCGTAGCCGCTGGGGCGCACGGTTTCGGCCACCACACTCTTGAGGTGGGCCATGTCTTCGAGGGTTTCGATGTCGCCCAGGCCCATGTGGTCGGCGGCCACGTTGAGCACCACACCAATGTCGCAGTCTTTAAAGGCCAGGCCCGATCGCAAAATGCCGCCCCGAGCCGTCTCTAGCACCGCCACCTCTACCGTGGGGTCTTGCAAAATCACCTGGGCGCTCTGGGGGCCGGTGGTGTCGCCCGGCTCGACCAGGTTGTCGCCGATATAGATGCCGTCGGTGGTGGTGTAGCCCACCATTTGCCCGGTCTGTTTAAAGATGTGGGCAATCAGGCGGCTGGTGGTGGTTTTGCCGTTGGTGCCGGTAATCGCCACTACAGGGATGCGGGTCGGGGTGCTGGGGGGAAACAGCATCGACAAAATTGGCTCAGCCACGTTGCGGGCGATGCCGACGCTGGGGCAGACGTGCATGCGCAGCCCTGGGGCAGCATTGACCTCTACGATCACGCCATCGACCTCGCGCAGGGGCTTAGAAATATCGGTGGTGACGATGTCAATACCGGCGATGTCGAGGCCGATGGTTTTAGCAATCCGCTGGGCCACCCAGATATTGTCGGGGTGGATGTCGTCGGTGCGATCAATGGCGATGCCGCCGGTGCTGATGTTGGCGGTGGCCCGCAGATAGCACATTTCGCCCTTGGGCAGCACCGTGTCGAGGGTGTAGCCCTTGCGGTCGAGCAGCTGCCAGGTGGTGCGATCAACCTCAATGCGGGTGAGCAGGTTGTCGTGGCCGACACCCCGGCGGGGGTCTTGGTTGGTGACTTCGATCAGCTGCTCAATGGTCGATTGGCCGTCGCCGACCACGTGGGCGGGCACTCGCTCGGCCACCGCAATCACCCGACCGTTGATCACCAGCACCCGGTGGTCAAAACCCTGGTAAAAGCGCTCAACAATCACCCCCGGAGAGACTTCCTTGGCGACCTCGTAGGCCTCTTCAGCGGCCTGATAATTGTCGATGTCGATGGTAATACCGCGCCCGTGGTTGCCGTCTAGGGGCTTGATCACAATGGGGTAGCCGCCTACATCTTCAATGGCGTTTTCTAGCTCATCGAGGTAGTTAATCACGGTGCCCCGGGGCACGGGCACCCCGGCGTTGCGCAAAATTTGCTTGGTGCCTTCTTTGTCGGAGGCCAGTTCTACTGACAAAATACTGGTTTTGCTGCTCAGGGTTGCCTGGATGCGCTGCTGATGGCGGCCATAGCCCAGCTGAATCATGGCTCGGCTAGAGAGCTGCATCCAGGGAATGTCTTGGGCTTCGGCCGCGCGCACAATGGCTTCGGTGCTTGGCCCCAGGGCGGCATCAAGACGAAACTCAGTGAGGTCGGCTAGATCTTGCTCTAGCTCTGCTTTGGAGTAGTGGCCGGTTTCGACCAGGCTGTTGCAGAGCCGCACCGCTGCCCGCGCCGCGTAGCGCCCGGCCTGCTCATTTTGGTATTCAAACACCACCTGGTAGACCCCAGGCTCGACCACTGAACGGGTGCGACCAAAGCCCACGGGCATACCCGCCATGGTTTGCAGCTCTAGGGCAACATGCTCGATGATGTGGCCCATGTAGGTGCCCTGGCGCACCCGGCTCAAGAAACCGCCCCGGTGCCCCGGCGAGCAAAAGTGCTCGATCAGGCTGGGGAGGGTTTCGGCCAGCGCTTCGTAAAACCCAGGGATCTGGTCGGAGCGGCGATCGGCCAGGTCTTCTAGATCTAGCCGCATCAAAATCAGGTTGGGATACCGGATGCTCCAGTAGTTTGGCCCTCGTAGAGTCTGGGTTTTGAGAATTCGCATGGGCTGGGGTGACTCACTGGTCGTAAAACAACGTCAGCTTAGGGCTTGTAAAAATTTGAGGGGAAATTCAAATTAATAACTGCTTTTTTAAAATATGTACCGATAGACATGGGCCGATTTGGCGTCGGTGAGTGGCCCCTTAGGGAAAAACCGACGGGCCTGAGACCCGCAAGCAAAGCCGCTCAATTACCCAGGCTGTCACCTAGGTTAGTTACCCAGTTTAGAAGGCACCTCGAACAGTTTTAAACCAGATAATCGAGTTTGTTAGGAAACCAAGACAATTGCCGGATGAACTTGCCTTTAGTCTTCGAGGTGGCCCAGAGCGAGCCGAGCGATGCAGGCAGTATAACCCTAGCCCAAGGCTCAAAACAGTATTTCTTGAGGGTTATTCTGGGCAGATCGATCTGGGGGATGACGAGGCCCTCTGCCTATTGGGTGAGGGCGCGAAGAAAGCTCTGAAGCTCGCTGAGAAAACCGCCTCGTTTGCCCTTGGGTGCAGCGCCAGGGGCCGCAGGGTCGGCGGCAGTTTCACCCAGCAAAATGCGGTCTAGGGCTTCGCCGGAGGGCTTTTGGGGCAGCTCGGCCAAAAGCTGGTAGCCGGCTTCGGTTTCTTGCCACACCTGCCAGGGGTGGGGGTAACACCGCAGCACCACCGCCCCGTCGCGGGGCCGCAGATAATAAACCGGCTCTAGGGTGCTGAGAAAGCGATCGCGCAGCTGCCGCCCGGCGTAGCCAATGCCGATGGTGGCCACGTCTTCGAGCTTGGGGTTGAGCATGATCACAAACTTATCCCCGGCCTCGGCGCACATCTCTTCCACCTGGCTGACCTCCACCGAGGAAGGTTCGACAAACAGGTAGGCCTGGTCGTCGGGGGTCATCTCGCTGTGGAGCTCGCCGATGCCGCGCACCACAAAGTCGGGGTTGCCCCAGTCGCGGCGGGCCAGGGCCGCCGACCCGGCATCGGGGAAGTAGATTTTGAAGGTCAGGCCCAGGTCTTGCAGGGCGGGGTAAAACTGCTCGGCTACGGGCATGCCCTTCAGCTCGGAGTAGACCAGTTCTACCATCATCCGGGGCAGTCCGGCCTGGATGGCGGCCTGGGTGGCGGTGCGGGCCTGGGCGATCGCCTCTTCGAGGCTGGCCGGTACGGTGGTCGCAGAATCCATAGTTGGGCAGGGGGTTGGAGAGTAGGAAGTTGAACGCTAGACGGGGGATAGGGTGAGGGGGGTGAGGGCGCGGTGGAGCACCTGGCGCAGCACCATCGCCGTCCAGTCTATATCGGCGGCGGTGGTGTGGCGGCCCAGGGTGAGGCGAATGCCGCAGGTGGCGGCGCGATCGCTGTAGCCCATCGCCTTGAGCACCGGGCTGGGGCTGAGCTTGCCGCTGCGGCAGGCGGAGCCAGCGCTGATGCCAATGCCCGCCAGGTTCATTTCGCGCACTAGGGTGCGGCCGCTGACCAGTTCGCCGTCGGCGGCGGTGACGCAAAAGCTGGCGTGGTGGGG
>JBBSLR010000441.1:0-3440 GCA_038255045.1 Phormidesmidales cyanobacterium | reverse complement strand
CTCTGCCTGCATGGGGTGCCTGGTGTCATCCCAGTGGTTGAAGGTGCCAATGACAGATACCCCGTTGGCATGGGGTGCCCACACCCGAAAGGCGACACCACCCTGGTGCAGCGTCGAGCCCATGCCCTCGATTTTGGTTTCATCGACCTTGGGTGTACTGCCCATAACAGGTTCCTCCAAAGAAAGCAGCTTCTCAACCGCTGAGTGATGACACTAATCTCCTCACACCACCGTACCAAACAGCGCCCCGACCGCCGCAGTTAGCCCCATCGCTATTGCCCCCCAAAAGGCCACCCGCAGCGCCGATCGCATCACAGGTGCGCCCCCCGACTGAGCTGCCAGCACCCCCAACACCACTAAAAAGATCAGAGAGTTGCCAAAGACAACCGACACCAAACTGGCTTTAGGAGCTACCACCACCGTCAGCAGGGGCATCGCCGCCCCCAAGGCAAACGCCCCACGCCTTCGCGGGGGCAGGCACGGCGCGGGAATGACGCTGGGATGTTATTTAATTGCCGATCCCTAAGCTTTTTGTAAACTCAGACAAGATTGCTCAGCGGTGGATATCGCTTATCAGGGGTGTAAAACATGCAGCTCGATGGAGCCGGTTGGCAGACTTGGCAAGACTTTAAGGCTGATCAGCAAGAACTGGTGTTACCGGCTGGTACCGCAGCCCATATTCCAGTGACGATTCGCTATATTGACCGGGGTGAAGCCCGGCGGGGTACCGTGCTGCTCATGCACGGCATTCCCACCTGGGGATACTTGTACCAGGCGGTGATACCGCCCCTGGTGCGGGCGGGCTATCGGGTGCTGGCCCCCGACTTTTTAGGCCACGGCTGGTCAGACCGGCGCGATCGCTTTGATCGCTCCTTCCAAAATCAGGCGCAAATGATCACGACCTGGCTGGCAGCCTTAAACCTCCAGCGGGTAGATGTGGTAGGCCACGATACGGGCGGTGCGGTGGCGTTGATTTTGGCCATTGAGCACCCCGCCGTGGTGAATCGTCTGGTGATCACCAACTCGGTCTGCTACGACCGCTTTGACGATGACATGCTCGACTTTGGCCATCCGCTGAGGTGGAAGCCGAGGCCCATTAGCGATCTGGTGGTGGCGCTAGAGGAAAGCTTGGCGGCGGGACTGTCGCACCCTGACCGCCTGACCCCTGAATTTCGGGCGGGTATGATTGCGCCCTGGGCTAGCGAAGCGGGAAAGCTGAGCCTGCTGCGCAATGCCTCGGCTCTCAACGCCAACCAGACCATGGCCCTGGTTGATCGCCACGGTGACATTGCTGCGCCTACGCTGGTGCTCTGGGGGATGGATGACCCCTGGCAAAAAGCGGGAGATGGCAGGCAACTGGCCAGCGAAATTCCAGGGGCACGATTTCAGGGGATTGAGGGAGCTTCTCACTGGATACAGCAGGATGCCCCAGAGCAGTTTTCCCAGGCGCTGCTGGAGTTTTTTGCCAGCCTGTAGAGATACTGCCTTTGTTCTTTGATGGTTAAATGGTTGCCGTTAGGCGTCAAGCCACTCCCTTTAGGCATCCTTTTAGGGTGGGCGGGCCGGTAAGCTGGGGTCTGGGTTTTTTGCGAGTCGGCTACGTGATGGAGAAGATGCCGATCTCGATGCCACCACCCGCGCCGCCGACCGACTCAGCGCCGCCGAACTCTACCTCGACGACGGCATGGTGCCCGCCTGCAAATTGCCCAGGAGCTTCAGTCTCGCAGAATGGCGCGAATTCTGCCCGCACCTTAGTTTACTGGCCCGGATTTAGCTGCATCATCTGCCAGGTAATCAGCGTGCCCACCGGGCTCCACAGCAGGTAGGGAAGCAGCAGGAAAAATGCTGCCATGGCTACCTGCGCCACTGGCCAGGCCAGCAGCAGCCCAAACCCAAACCCCGCCGCCCCGATCGCCATTCCCACCCGCAAACTCTGCAACTTGCACATCACCGGGGTGTAGCTCACAATCAGCAGCTCTAGCAAGCCATAGCCTGCCATGAACCACCAGCTCTGGGTCTGTCTCCAGACAATGTAGGCCGACCAGCCGCCGCAGATAAATACCACCGTCCACACCACCGGAATGGCAAACTCAAAGGTCAGCCAGTCGGGCCGCCGCTGCCGCTTAAACCATTTAATATCGCGGGAGCTGAGCAGGCTGGACGCCGATGCGATCGCCACCCCCACCAACGCAATCACCAACCAGGCTGGAATCATTGGGAACCTCACAGAGCCTGATTAAACTAAACCAGACCAGGGCCACCGCGACATCTTACCCATGACACAACTTAAGAAACTCCCCTGTGAGGTTGAACGCGACCCAAGCTTTTGTTCTCCCAGAATTTTTCACGTGGGATTAAGCTAATGCCGTTTTGACACCGCCTTTGAGGCGGTAACGTACCAGCGCCAGGGCAGATCGGCCCCCTGGGTGAGGCCAATGCGGGTGGTTTGGGTAACGGCGATTTCCCCCGCTGTTGCCCGCTGCTGCCAGTCAGGATGCCGATGCTCTAGCCAGAGGCCAATGGCGGGGGTGAGGGGCTGGTCGGTGAGGGTGCGATCAAGATCCAGCAGCAGGCACAGCTTGCCGGGGCCAGCGCCCCAGCGGGCGGGCTTTTCGGCCCGATAGCCCGCTAGCCAGGGGGGTACGGTGTCAAGCTCTACGGCGCGGATCAAAACGGCGCTGGGGGTGCGATCGCCGTCTGTCACCACGTTAAAGCAGTGGTAAATGCCGTAGATCAGATACACATAGCTGTAGCCAGGCGGCCCAAACATTACCCGATTGCGCGGGGTTTCGCGGCGGTAGGCGTGGCAGGCCGGGTCGCCCTCGGTGTAGGCCTCGGTTTCGACAATGGTGGCGCTGAGCTGACGGCCATCGGCCCAGCGGCGCACCAGGCGGCAGCCCAGCAGGTCGGGGGCCACCTCTAGGGATGATCGCCCCAGCCAGGCCGGATCAATAAGCGCAGGCGCCGCAGACTGATTACAAAGCTTTATACCGTCCTCCGGGGCAGGCTTGCTAAGATGACTCACAACCAAGGCTCCAAAGACACAACGTTTTTATCATCCCCATCGTCCCCACCATTGCCCCTATGGATATCAAGCTTGTACTGGCTGTACTCACCGGATTTTTTGTCGTTGCCACCCTGTTCTTTGGCACCAAAAACGGCTTCTACGACAGCGACGACTACCACGGCAACGGCTCGGCCCACTAGGCTAGCGCCGCCCGATAGCCCTGCTGATCGGCCCTAGCCCGCTGCCGCTATACCAAGTCCAGCTCGGGATCTGTAGTTTTTTAACCGGCAGAGCTCTACGTCTGGACTTGGCTGAGGTTTAGTTCGCCATCCCGTGAGTAATTTAGCCTGCTTTCCGTTTGGTGTGGGTCACGGCCAAGAAGGGCTGTGCCTAGAGCTGTGCATGGGGCCACGGCGGATTGTGCTCGACTGTG
>JBBSLR010000440.1:0-3441 GCA_038255045.1 Phormidesmidales cyanobacterium | reverse complement strand
GCGATCGCCACATTTTGAATCGAGTTGCTAATAAACCGTGACTCGTCGAGGGTGGCGGTCATATCCATGCCCTCGGGCATGAGACCCGTCTGGCGCATCTCGTCGAGCTTGGCCTTGACCCCATCGACCACGTCAATGGTGTTGGCATCGGGCTGCTTTTGCACGCTCACCTTAACCGCCGGTTGACCGTTGAGCAGCACGGCAATGCGCTGCTCTTCGACGCCGTCTATGACGGTGGCCACATCGCGCAGGTAGACCTGCTGGGGTGGCATCGTGCCCGGCACGGCAATTTGCAGATTTTGAATCTCGTCTGCCGACTGAAACCGACCCACCAGGCGGGTCAGGGTCTCTTCGGTGCCGCCGCGCAGCCGCCCGCCGGACACGTCTTGGTTGCGGTCACCGAGCGCATCGATCACATCTGACACGCCAATGCCGACCGCCTGCAACCTACGCAGATCGACATTGACCTGCACCTCTTCGTTCACGCCGCCTGAAACGTCGGCGCTGGCGACCCCAGGCACCTGCTGAAGTTCCCGCTCTAGCTCTTCCTCGGCAAAAATGCGCAGCTCTTGGGGGCTGAGGTTATCAGAGGTGAGCGCCATTTCGTAGACCGGCAGCTGGGAGGGGTCGGCTTTAAACAGTCGGGGCGTTTCAATGTTGTCTGGCAGGGTGCTGCGGGCGCGGTTGAGGGCAGCGGTGGCGTCGTTGAGCGCCTGGTCAATATTGCCCCCCGGCTCAAAGAACAGGTCAATGCTGATTTGGCCCTCGCGGGTTTGAGAAAACACCTGAATCACCCCTTCGGTGGCCGACAGGGCCTCTTCTAGGGGGCGGGTGATTTCGTCGACGGCCACCTCGGGCGACAGGCCAGGGGCATCGCCCCGCACCCCAATGCGGGGATAGGTGATCGAGGGCAGCAGGTCTACGGGCAGCTGGGTGGTAATGAAAAAGCCCATCACCAGCACGGTCAGCCCCAGCATCAGGGTACCGATGTGCCGTCGAATGGCCAGACCGCTGATGCTAAAGCGGCTGTTGGGGAAGGAGGAGGGGGTAGTCATGGTGGGTGAGGATGAGAGGGTGCGTGGGTGCGTGGGTGCGTGGGTGTGGTGTAGGTTTATTCACCTACTCACCTACCCACTTACTCACCTACCCTTCAGACGTCAAACTCGGCTCTACGATCTGCCCGCCTTCCAGGGGCTGGCTGCTGCGGACGACATACTGTTCGCCGGGGGTAAGGCCCGAGAGAATGGCGACCTGGCCCTCGGTGCGATCGCCCACCTGCACGGTGCGGGCTTCTACCACTGAGGTGCCGTTGTTCTCGCTGATCACAAAAATTTGATTGTCGCTGGTTTCAGAATTTTCGAGGGCGCTCTCGGGCACCGACACGGCATCTGATTGGGCACCCAGGCCGATGACGCGGGCCAGCAGACCGCTGCTGATGCGGCTGCCGGGGTTGGCTACGGTAATTTCTACCGGCAGCTGGCGAGAGGCGCTGTCGGCAACGGGCGAAATCCGGGTGACGCTGCCGGTAAAGGCTTCGCCCGGAAAGGCGTCAATTTGGAGGTCGATGGCCTGCCTCAGGCTAAAGCTGCTCAAGTTGGTATCAGTCACCTCTATCACCACCAGCACCTGGGACAGATCGCCCAGGGAGAGCACCGCCTCGCCTGGTAGCACCAGGTCGCCCGGCTCGGCCACCCGCTCTAGCACGATTCCACTGAGGGAGGCGGTGAGGTTGGCAAAGGACAGGCGCTGCTGGGTCTCTTGCAAAATCGAGCGCTGGGCTTCGACTCGCTGCTGAGCGGCAGCAACCGCCTGCTGCCGAGTGCGCACCTGCTCTTGGGAGGAGGCCAGAGCCTGTTGGGATGTGCTGACGGTGGTTTGAGCCTGCTCGGCCTGTTGGGTCGATACGGCCCCTTGAGCGGCCAAGGTGCTGAGCCGCTGGGCATCGTTGCTGGCCTGCTGGAGCCTGACTCGAGCGTCTTCGATCGAGGTGCGAATGTCGGCTAACTCGGCCTCGGCCTGAGCCACCTCAAACTGGCGGGCGGCTAGCTCGGCTCGGGCTTCGCCGACGACGGTTTGCAGTAGCCCGCTGTCGAGGGTGCCGACCACCTGCCCCTGCTGCACAGCATCGCCCACGTCGGCGGTGAGGTCTAACAGGCGACCCTCGGCCTGCGATCGCAGCGATACCTGGCGCGCTGGGCGGGTGGTGCCGGTATAGATGCGGCCATCGGCATCGGCGGCTGAGGCGATCGCAATGTCGACCACAGCGGCGCGTTCTTCGCGCTCAGACTGGGCTGGGGCCACAGGCTCTGTGGGTGGGCTACAGGCGGCTGCGGCGATCGCCACCCCGCCCACCAGCAAAAACCCAGACACATTACCCAGGGTTCGACTCGACTGCCTGAATCGACTAATAACCATGCGCTATTTCCCCCTAGCCGGCTGGGTTTACTTTACTTTACACTTCTCAGGCCAGCGTCTATACTTTCAACAGATGTCACCCCTGCTTTTTTGCCTCAGCCCTGACAAACAGGGCGGCACAGCACTAGTGCGATGGTCTAACCAAAGTTTGGCCACGCTTAGCTCTCCTATGTCATCCCATAGGCCAGTGGCAGAAAAATGGCAAGAAAATGACGGCTTTGTAATTATTCTCTAGCGAAGAATAGAACCAGCTCACCTCAAGACCAGCCACAGCCCCGAGTCCATACCAGGGAATCCTGAAAATTTTGCCCCTACATCAGCGGACATCAACCCGATCCGTCAGGCTGGTTCCTGATGTTCTGAAGCGGGCGTCGCGGGCGCAGAAATCACTGGCGTCGCTAACCACCGCAGCGGTTCTCCAGGCTGGGCCGGGGCTGGCTCAAGCAAGAGCCACTGGTCTTGGGTGTTGCCCCGCCGGAGGTAAAGGTCAAAGTCTCGGGTTTGGCCGCGCTGGGCGCTAGTCAGCCCACCGCCCTTGAGGTGGTAAGTGCCCGCCACTTCCGCCGCTGGCTGACCAGCAATCTCAGTCCAGTGGTGGTCAGCAATGCGAATGCGACCAACCTGGGCCAGATCGGCGGGGGCCGCCCCAAACTGACGCCCCAGCTGACGATAGAGAATCGCCTGGGTCTGGGAGAGCTTTTGGGCGATCGCGCCCTCCACCACCGCCCTCGGTGGCCGGGGATTGATCACGCCACACCCCAGCAGCCCCAGGCAGAGCAACCCAATGACGACCCATCGCCCTAGGTGAATTGACGCTGGTTTGTCCATCAGGTCTCCTCGGTGTTGAACCCACTCCCTTAGGCTACTGCCTCAGGTTCCCTTCAGGAAATGGGTTGTAGCGATGGCGGCGCGGGCTAGGGGTTAGGCCGCAGCGCCCAGGCCAAGAATCGCTCGGTGTAGTACAGCGCAATTTGGTTGCCGGGGCCGCGAAACACCGCATCAAAGGCATGTTCGGCCCAGGGAATG
>JBBSLR010000439.1:0-3452 GCA_038255045.1 Phormidesmidales cyanobacterium | reverse complement strand
GAGCCCACCTGAAGCTAGTCTCCATTAGCTGCCCCGACCACGACCAGGTGGTGCCCTACCTGTGGGATCTCTACAACACCATGGCTCCGCTGGGCGTGCCGCTGATCTGGCAAACCGATGGCCGCCCCATGAGCGGTGACCTGGGTAAAGGCACCACCCACGCCACCATTCGCCTGGCCAAGAAGAGTCTCGAGGCGGGGCCACCGGGCTACGTACAACCCGCTGGCGGCACCAATGGCTACACTGTAGATAAGTTGATCGCTCTCGATTTAGTGAATAAAGCCTCGTCGGCTGCTTTGCTCGATGATGTTCAACCTGATCGATGGCCCGCTCCCCAGCCTGCTGGGGTTACTCACCATAATTCAGCGCTGGCCCGCGCCCGCACAAACATTTCAGGCATAGCCTACGGCAGCTACGGGCGATCGCAAGTGCTGCCGCTGCTCGACGCCATTGACCAAGAACTTCAGCCCTGGTTGGGAAAAGACTCCCCCGACCAGCTTGCCCCAGGTCAAAACACCCCACTCCCGTACCGCAGTTCAACCGCCTCAGCCGATTGCGCCCCTTGGCAGCGACTTGAGGATACTGCCCTAGGCCAGGGGCTAACCCTGGCCCGACAGATCGTGGCGCAGCTCAAGCCAGATGGCCGAACCCCAAATGGACAGGCCCTGGATGAACCCAGACTCTAGATGAACCCAACCAATAGACATTTTTTATCAACGCGTTATGGTTAGCTATAGCGACGACGGCTCGATAAGTGACAGATCGAGCAGCAACGCCCCTGCCGACAGTACTTCTGCCACCAATAACTTCGCCGTGGAATTTTTACCCACTGAACCCGAAGGGACAGCTCCATCCCAGCCTGTCTCTGCCCAAAACCTGAACCAACACCGGCCCATCGACGACCTAGATCAGATTCTGAGTATTTTGCCCCCCTCTATTCGGGCGCAGCTCAATCGCCACCCCCAGCGCCAAAACTTGATCGAGGTGGTTTTAGACCTAGGGCGTCTGCCCGAAGCCCGCTTTTTTGGCAGCGTTGAATATCTGTCAGAAGAACCGGTTACCCACGCTGATCTAGACCACTGCATCAAGCGAGTGGGCATTTTTGGCGGCGACAACCGGGCCGGCATTGAGAAAACCCTGCACCGCATTAGCGCCATTCGCAACCGCTCTGGCGAAGTGATTGGCCTCACCTGCCGGGTGGGCCGGGCCATTTTCGGCACCATCGGCATGATTCGCGACCTGGTAGAAACGGGCCGATCTATTCTTATGCTGGGTCGGCCCGGCGTGGGCAAAACCACCGCCCTGCGAGAAATTGCTCGGGTGCTGGCCGACGATCTGCAAAAGCGGGTGGTGATCATCGACACCTCCAACGAAATTGCGGGGGATGGCGATATTCCCCACCCTGCCATTGGCCGGGCCCGGCGCATGCAGGTGGCCCGCCCCGAAGAACAGCATCGGGTGATGATCGAAGCGGTGGAAAACCACATGCCCGAAGTGATCGTCATTGATGAAATCGGTACCGAGCTAGAGGCCCTGGCCGCCCGCACCATCGCCGAGCGAGGGGTGCAGCTGGTGGGCACAGCCCACGGCAATCAGCTAGAAAACCTGATTAAAAACCCCACCCTCTCCGACTTAATTGGCGGCATTCAGTCGGTCACCCTGGGAGATGAAGAAGCCCGCCGCCGGGGCAGCCAGAAGAGCGTGCTCGAGCGTAAGGCTCCCCCCACCTTTGACATTGCCGTCGAGATGCTAGAGCGACAGCGCTGGGCCGTCCATGAGGATGTCACCGTCACCATTGACAACCTGCTGCGAGGGCGACAGCCCGGGCTACAGATTCGCACGGTGGATGAGCATCAAAAAGTCATTGTCACCCACGAGCTACCCGGCTCAGGGCGTGAGGTGTCTAAGCCATCGCGCTCGGGCATGGGCTGGCGAGCAGCGGGGCAGATGGTGCCTCCTAGCAGCCCTGCGGCTACTGCCCAGCGCGCCCCAGGCAGTAGCGTTCGCCCCCTAGGGCAGGTCTACAGTGCCCCCCCGCCCACCACCGACCCCACGTTTGCCCACCTGCTGGACATGGCCACCGACGACGAAATTGTCGGCCCCAACGGGGAAGATGCCATGCGCCTCTACCCCTACGGCCTGGGCCGTCACCAGATCGAGCGGGTGATTCAAACCCTGCACATGCCCGTGGTGATCACCAAAGACCTGGATCACGCCGATGCGGTGCTGGCGCTGCGATCGCACGCTAAAGCCCAGGCCAAGCTCAAGCAGATGGCCCAGGGGCGTCAAATTCCGGTTCACCTGGTCAAGTCCAACAGCATTCCCCAGATCACCCGCGCCTTGCAGCGGCTGCTGGATATGGACGACAACCCCGCTGCCATAGACCTAGGGCTGTTTAGCCACAGCGGCGGTGACGACGAGCTAGAGGCCCTAGAAGAAGCCCGCTTGGCCGTCGAGCAGATCGTCATCCCCAAGGGGCAGCCGGTGGAACTACTGCCGCGCTCGGGCCACATTCGCAAAATGCAGCACGAGCTAGCGGAACACTACCGCCTCAAATCCCTCAGCTGCGGTGAAGAACCTAACCGACGACTACGGATTTATCCCGCCTGAGACAGATCGTCCTCAGCCGGACACCGAATACTATTGCCATGACTGTAACCCCGTGCGCTATAGAATAAGAACACCGGAATGACACCTAGCGTAGCCCTAGACCGCCCCCCGTGAGAGCAATACTAAGCGCTGGATTCAGCGCCTGCTGTTTATTTTATTTGGGACTGTCGTTCGGCCTAACCTCTTTCAAAGAAGCCTATGAAATCTTTACTTGCTCGTCTTTTTGCCCTGGTATTGGTGGCCGTCGTTGGCCTAACGGGGTGCAGCGCAGGCACCAGCGGCAGGCTCACCGGAGACTACCGCCAAGACACCCTGATGCTGGTAGACAGCCTCAGAACCTCTATTTCGCTGCCTGACGACGACCCCGCCAAGATTGAAGCCCAGGCCGACGCCAAAGCTGTGATCAGCGACTTCGCCTCCCGATATCGCCGCGACTCGTCGGTGGCTACCCTGAGTTCGTTTACCACCATGCGGACGGCCCTGAATGCGATCGCGGGCCACTACAGCAGCTACCCCAACCGCCCCCTGCCCGAGCAGCTCAAAACCCGAGTCGAGCAAGAACTCAAGCAGGTTGAAGCCGCTCTCAAACGCGGCGCCTAGGCCGCAGCAAGCCAGGCTGTTCTCCGGGTCACTAGCAAGCAGCCTCCGCCCGTGGGCGGAGGCTGCTTGCTGATCACCACGACCGCATAAAAAAAAATTAATTGACGGGCTGGCGTCAGTTTGCTAGCATAGCAATTCTGTAGTGAAGTGCGAGTTGGACATGAAAGTCCGTGCGTCTGTTCGCAAAATGTGCGATAAGTGTCGAGTGATTCGCCGTCGTGGCCGAGTCATGGTGATTTGTT
>JBBSLR010000438.1:0-3464 GCA_038255045.1 Phormidesmidales cyanobacterium | reverse complement strand
GCGCGAACACTTCGTTTGGAGACGCGGCGCGAACACTTCGTTTCACCCAACCTACGCGACCCCTAATTGTTAGGTTTGACGCTGCACTAGGCTAGGAAGCCCTTGTTTCACACCCAGAACTCGGTTTTCGTCGCCAGTTTGCCCCACCCCGCCCTCCGGGCAACCCTCCCAGGGAGGGGACGGCGTTATCCCGAACTGAGGTTAATCCAAGCCTAAAACTCAAGCAAAAGCCCGGTCATCAGCATGACCGGGCTTTTGCTTGAGCCTGCTCTAGCCTATTGGCCAAAGAAGCTCTTTACAGAATCTACGATGCCCTCAGCCGAATCTTGAGCCTCATCAGCAGCGCCTTCTACGGCCCCCTGGGTGCGGCCAACGTCGCGCTGGGCGCGGCCCTCGGCCCGATTGCCGAGGCTGTCATTGCCGCCGGTCACTTTTTCGACCTGGTTCTGCACTTGGCCAATGCCTTCTTTGGCGAGGCCTTCGACTTGGTTAGCGGTGCCGGCCCCGGCCTTGCGGTCTAATTCGCGCTCAGCCCGTTGTTGCACAACATCACCAGCTTTGTTGCCCAAGGCGGTTGCTGGGGCGCTGAAGCCAAACAGCAGGCCCGAGCCAATTACCAGGGTAGCCAGACCAACGCAGAGAATGCGCTGAAGCTTGGTTGCGATCGCAGTAAACGTCATAAAAAAATCTCCTGAGGAAAGTAGCGCTTACAGTGGTAAGTGCTTGTCTTATCCACTTATAGGTCGCTAACCCCCCGCCTCGAATCACCCCACAGACAGGCATCGTCTGGTTATTTAGATACATATTTGGGCGGATGAATTCAAGCCGAAATTTTCTTCGCCGGGGCGCACGGTAGGGGCGCCCCTACTTTGACGAAGGCTTTAACCAATAAATATTCATGTCAGTTCAGGAGCCACCCCTAGCGTGCCGCCCGCTGACCTGGCTTAAAATCATGGCAACCTAGAGACCCAGAAAACCCTATGGCTACCGCGTCTAACGTCATCACCCAGCGCAACGGCGTATTTGCCGACGGGGCCTTTACCCGCCCGGCCAATGGCGCCGAGCTAACCTGCTCCATTCTCGTAGTGGGTGGCTCGACGGCGGCCTACACCACCACCCTCACTGCCCTGCGACTCAACCTAGATGTATGTGTGGTGCAGCCCCAAAAGGTGCTCGGCGGCCAGTTTACCGCCCAGGCTTTGCCCGCATCCGACGACGGTGACCTGCTCCAGGCCAAGGCAGGGCTCTACAAGGTGGATGGCGAGGAGTTCGCCATTTCTAGGTCGCAGCGGGGCTTTCGCGATCGCCAGCGCGAGCTACAGCCCGTCGTCGGCAAAAAAGTATCCAACCCTGGCGACGGCTGGGTCAGCCACCTAGCCACCACCCCCGTCGTCGCCGCTACGGCCATGAATGAGGCGCTGTTGCCCTACCTGCGCGACGGTCGCCTCACCCTAATTCCCTTTGCCGAACCCGCCGAGGTGCTGTTTGAGACCGTGAACGGGCGATCTAAGGTGCAGGGCGTCATTTGCCGCGACACCCAGACCGGCCACCGCTTCACCGTCAAAGCCAAAGTCACCGTCGAAGCCACCGACCTGGGCGACCTGCTAGAGGTCGGCAACATTGACTCCTACGTGGGTCAAGAGGCCCGCCACGAAACCGGCGAAGCCATTTTGCCTGAGGATGCCCGCCCCCAGTGCCAGCAGTCGATTACCTTCGACGTGGTGGTTGAGCACACCGCCCGGGGCAAAGGCGTCTCCATCGGCAAGCCCCAAGGGTTTGAAACTGACGGCTGGATTGGCCTCAAAGAATTTACCACCACCCGTTGGATTAAGGATAAGACCGAAAAGTGGGAGCGGTGGGATTTCTTTAGCGATTTCGGCATCTTTCGCTATCGCCGGCTCTACCGCGCCCAGCCCCACGACAAAAAAGTCAACCCTGGCGATGTCTCGGTGATTAATTGGGGTACCTCTAGCGAGCCTGATCGCGCTTTCTGCTGCGGCAACGATTACCGCCCCGGTCGACTGGTCGGCGTCAGCCGCGAAGAGCGGACTCTGCACATTCAGCGGGCGCGGCAGCGGGCCCAGGCCTACGTCCACTACCTGCAAACCCACGGGGCCGCCGACCTCAAGCCTCGCGGCGACCTCACCTGGACCCGCGACGGCATTGCCCTTGAACCCTACATTCGCGAAGCCCGCCGGGGCAAGGCCCTGACCACCATTCGCCACGAAGATGTAGCCGAGACGTTTTTCCCCGATCAGGCGCGGGCGCGGTGCTTTGACGACTCGGTGGGCATTGGCCAATACCATTATTTAGACCTGCACGGCAATGACGCCAAGGGCCACGTCAGCCCCAGGGGCAAAGATGTGGTGGCGTTGCCCTTCAGCCTGCCGCTGGGGGCGCTGGTGCCCAAGGACACCGACGGCCTGGTGCTGTCGGCCAAGAGCCTGGGCACCACCCACATCACCAACGCCGCCTACCGCATGCACCCGATGGAGTGGGCGATCGGCGAAGCCAGCGGCTTTTTGGCCGTGTTTGCGGTGTGGACGGGGCTAGACCCAAGAACCCTGGCCACCGAAGAAAAGCACATTCGCAAGATCCAGGGCTTCATGGCCCGCAACGGCAGCCCGATCTTCTGGTTCCACGACATCAGCCACGACGACCCCGACTTTGAGGCCATTCAGGTGCTGGCGGCGGCGGGCATCGTGCGCAGCGAAAACCCCAAAAATCTCAGCTTTAGGCCCTACGCCCCGGTCAGCCGCGCGGTGGTGGCCACGGCTCTAGTCAATGCCCTCAAGCTGCCGACCATGCTGCCTGAGAAGCCGACATTCACTGATGTGGCCCCCGGTCAGCACTGGGCCTACCTGCCCATCGAAACCCTCTACGCCCACGGCATGATCGCCGGGGTAGGCAAAGACCGCTTTGCCCCCGATGCCAACATTACCCGCGAACAGCTGTCGTTTTTGATCAAGCGGGCCATGCCCGAGGTCTACGACAAAGCCTTTGCCCGCACCCCGATTGATCGCCAAAACCTCCAGCGACGCGAACTCTCCCGCGTGCTCTACGAGGTGCTCAAGGGCAGGCTAGCAATTTAGTCATCGGCCCACAGATGTCGGCACTGCCACCGTGACCGATCACCAAAATCCGCCGCATCGCCCCGACGCGTCCAGGGTGAGCTATAAGGATCTGATCGGGGCCATCATCCGGCAAAAGTAGCTACTTTCACCTCTCAGACCTAGATATGGGTTGAAAGAGGCTTTTTGTCGCGCTTTAAAGTAGTCGAGATTACAACTGCGATACCTGAAAGCTTATTCACTGATGAAGTCGTTTAGGTGTTTATGGTTCGTTAAGTCTATGAAATTGTTAAAACGACTCAAGCGACAGCCCTTCTGGAAATCGTCAAGGTGGCTGTTGCAGGTGATGAGCGGGGTTGGGGTTTGTCTGCTGGTGGCGACGGCCTGGTTATC
>JBBSLR010000437.1:0-3465 GCA_038255045.1 Phormidesmidales cyanobacterium | reverse complement strand
TGCTCATGCTGGGGGGTGCCATAGGCTTTGGCTTTGCCCAGGCGACCCTGGGCTGGCTGGGGCTGGCGATCGCCGTCGCCCTCGTGCTCTACGCCCTCAGCCAGGGGCGCTTGGGACCACCCAACCCTGTACAAGCGGCCTGGGTCTATGCTGGCCTGGTAGAGCTCATTGGCTGGTTTGCCCTAGGGCGATCGCTCTTTCCGGCCCTAGGAATTTTTGACCACTGGTGGGGTGAGGTGGCCTGCGCCGTGGCGGTGCCGGTGTACTGGCTGCCCTGGCCCACCTGGGGCTGGCCCCAGCGCCCCTGGCGGGTAATGGCGGTGGCGGTGCCTCTGGCGATCGCGCTAATTACCGGCGGCTTTGACCACATCCCCACCCTGTGGGTGCTGGCGGGGTTCTACGGCTGGCTGGCCTGGCACAGCGGCAAAATGCGGGTCTCGTACCTGTCGGTGGGCTGCGCCGTTTGGGCGATCTGGGTCTGGCTTGGGAACCGCTCCATTGATGACAGCCTGGCCTGGGTGCTGCCTCTGGGGCTGGCGCTGCTCTACGTCGCCCAGGTAGACCCGGCCCTGAAGCGCGCCGAGGGCAAAGAGCGGCGGCACTGGCTGCGGGCGATCGCCCTGGCCATGATCTTGCTCACGGCGCTGGTCACCGAGCGGTGGGCGGGGCTGCCGGTGGGGGCAATGGCCCTGGGGGCGATCGCCGCCGGTCTCTGGCTCCGCATTCGCGCCCTGCTCTACGTGGGTACCGTGGTCTTTGTGCTCAACGCCCTCAACCAGCTGGTGCTGCTCAACGCCGCCTTCCCCTTCATCAAGTGGGTAATGGGTATTGTCGTCGGCATCGCCCTGATCTGGATTGCCGCCGACGTCGAGCGCCGCCGCGACCAGTGGCTCCAGCTCACCCAGAACTGGGGCCAAGACTTAGACCTGTGGCAGTAATGTCAATCAAGACCCTGCCACTCTGGCGGCGGTGACGGCGGCCAGCAGATCGCCGTGTACCACCTTCGAGCTGCCGATCACCATGCCGGGCCGCAGGTAGTCGCTACAGGTGTGCAGCGGCGGCAGCGGCTCCCCGGTGAAGCTGGTGACAATGAACCCCATCTCTTGAGCCATAAAGGCCAGGGCCGCTCCATCAATAAACTGCCCCTTCGCCAGCACCGCCCCGGCCAGGTCGCCGCTGAGCAGGCCGTTGAAATTGGGCATCTGGGTCTCTTTGGAATAGGCGGTTTTAGTGTGGTAGACCTGGTAGCGATCGCCAATGTGCGGCACCACATCCCCCATTTGCCAGCCCAGGCAGATCGCTGGAGTGGGGCTGTCAACCGTGATCTGGGTGCATTCCTCTAGAGATTGATCGAGGGTGCCTTTGAACGTGCCCTGGCCCCGCAGAGCGTAGTAGTAGATGCCCTGGCCGGGGGTGATGGCGATCGCCGCCTCGTACTCATCGGCGTTGAGAATGGCCAAAATAACCTGATAGTTGGAGTGGCCATCGAGATAAAACTGGGTGCCGTCGATCGGGTCGAGGGTGATCAGGTAGTCGTCCTGCGGCCCCAGGTCAAGGGCGCGAAAGTACTTGGTGTTGTAGGTCTGCTCGTGCTCTTCGCCGTAAAACCGCGCCTGGGGAAACAGCCCCAGCAGCACCACCTCCATCATGGTCTGAATCGACAGGTCAGCATCGCTGAGGGCCGAAGCAAAAAAGTTGTCGCCCTTGCCGCCTTTGTCGGGCTGGGCCGCAATCTGGGCCTGAATCTGCTGGGCGTAAGCCCCAGCGGTCTTGAGGTAGGGCAGCAGCGCCGCCAGAATTTCTCGGGGGGTAGTTGGGGGCAGCATGGGAAATATCTTTGGCGGTAGAGCACCCCTAATGTACGCCAAGGGGTGCAGATTTGTTTTTCAAGGATTTGACCACTGATACCAAATCCGAGTTCAATAAGTAGGATGTGTTGGGCATAGCCGTAACGCATCAAACCCTTGTTTGGCATAGGTTACGCTGCGCCAACCCATCCTACAGTGGTTTTACATTTAATTCGTTCCACCTACTTACCGCCGATTCAAATACAGACAACTTTGTAGGGGCAAACGGTGTTTGCCCTGCCCAATCTGGGCAAACAAAAAGCAGGGCCTCCTCAACGAAGAAACCCTGCTTTATTTCAGGCGAGGCTAGATTCCCTAGGGAATCTAGCCGATCACACAATCCCTAGACCGCAGCCACCTTGGCAACCTTGGCATCAAGTTCGCCTTTGGCGTACTTAACCGCGTAGACCTCTACCGGCTGTTGCTTGATCTTGCTGGCGTTGCCGGCGCTACCGAAGGAGTTGTAGCGATCGCTGCACACCTCGGTCATATAGGTCATCGAGGGCTTCATGAAGTGGCGAGGATCAAAGTTAGACGGATCCTTGAAGGCGGCTTCACGGATGGCGGCGGTGATCGCCAGGCGGTTATCGGTGTCGATGTTGACCTTGCGCACGCCGCTCTTGATCCCCTTCTGAATCTCTTCAACCGGCACGCCGTAGGTCTCAGGAATGTTGCCGCCGTACTCGTTGATCATATCGAGCCACTTCTGGGGCACAGAAGACGAGCCGTGCATCACCAGGTGGGTGTTGGGCAGGCGGCGGTGAATCTCTTCGATCCGGCTGATGGCCAGAATTTCGCCGGTAGGCTTGCGGGTGAACTTGTAGGCCCCGTGGCTGGTGCCGATGGCCACGGCCAGAGCGTCGACCTGGGTGGCTTCCACAAACTGCACGGCTTCGTCGGGGTCGGTGAGCAGCTGGTCGTGGCTGAGGGTGCCCTCAAAGCCGTGGCCGTCTTCGGCTTCGCCCGCGCCGGTTTCGAGAGAGCCAAGGCAGCCCAGTTCGCCCTCCACGCTACAGCCAATGGAGTGGGCAACTTTCACCACTTCGCCCGTGACAGCGGCGTTGTACTCAAAGCTAGCGGGGGTCTTGGCGTCGGCTTCGAGGGAGCCATCCATCATGACGCTGGTGAAGCCGTTGCGCAGGGCCGAGTAGCAGGTGGCCGGGGAGTTGCCGTGGTCTTGGTGCATGACCACGGGAATGTGAGGGTAGGTTTCGACCGCCGCCAGCACTAGGTGACGCAGAAAATTTTCGCCAGCGTAGGAGCGGGCACCGCGGGAGGCCTGCAAAATCACAGGGCTGTCGGTTTCATCCGCCGCCTTCATGATGGCTAGAATTTGCTCTAGGTTGTTTACGTTGTAAGCCGGGATGCCGTAGCCATGCTCAGCGGCGTGATCCAGCAGTAATCTCAGTGAGACAAGCGCCATAAAAATCCTCCTAGTGTGTTCTCGCCGTTAGGCCTTCAAGACGTTTAAGAGCATTCCATCTAACAATTATCCGAGTCCAGGTCGGCAGCAGTAGCCAGATGTACTGGTCTAGCCAACATCCTGAATGGAGCATTAGCCGAAACACTCTGAGTAGGTAACCTTACTCACCAATCTTAGAATAGATCGATGATCCAT
>JBBSLR010000436.1:0-3479 GCA_038255045.1 Phormidesmidales cyanobacterium | reverse complement strand
TCTGCTGAACGACTCAGCAAATCGGTAATTTTGCCCTTACCTTCGTCGCCCCACTGGGCCCCAATTACTACAACGTTTGCCAAGGGAATTTCAGGCTCTAAAGTTCACACAAATTCCCATTATCACTAGGTAAATGTCGTTGTGTCAACTTGAATTTTTAGGCTCCTGCCTAGGCTCTAGCGGGGCCTGTGTAGGGAACATGGCTCTCTAAAGCCTGAACCCAGGCAAATTAAATGTATTTGACCTTATACCCAATCAGTGAAATATGCGATAGAACGGTAAGAACAAGCCATTCACATTTCTTTAGATTTCCTTTGGGTTTGTGATCGCGTCGGGTGCGATCACCAAAAGATTGGTTCTGAGACCCAGCGTAAGTTCTGGGTTTGTTTGCTCCTACTTATCCGGTAAAAGCGGAGGTTGCCATGAGTCTATATGCAGAGCTACACCGCCACCTAGGCGGTTCGGTGGTGCCCCGCGTGCTGTGGCGCTACTTTGAGCGCAACCGCCCAGACCTCTCGGGGCAGTTTGCCGACTACCCCGCCTTTGAGCAGTTTTACACCCGGCCCCGCAACACCCTAGCCGAGTACCTGGAGCTGCACACCCTGGTGGAAAGCGTGCAGACCCACGAAGCGCTGCCCTACTTTATTTACCGCCTGATTCGCGGGGCCTACATCTTTGAGAACCTGGCCTACCTGGAGCTGCGCTATACCCCCTACCTGCGCACCCCCGAGCATTTGAGCCAAAACCAGCGGATCGAGGCGATGGCCGAAATCGTTGAAATTGTGGGCAAGGCCAGTCAGCTGCCCGAGTATCCGATCGTGACCAAGCAGATTCTCTGCATGCACTCGAATCTGCCCGCCGAGGTGAATCGGGCCATTGTCGAGCTGGCGGGCCAGTACCCGCAGTATGTATGCGCGGTGGATGTGGCGGGGGGCGACGCCAAGTATGGCGATCGCATTGACGAGTTTACCCAGCTCTACCAGCGCGCCCAAGACCTGGGCCTCAAGACCACCGGCCACCTCTACGAAACCATCGATGGCGACCACCCGGCGCTACTGCCCTACCTGATGCGCATTGGCCACGGCATTCAAATTCCGCTGCGCCACCCAGAACTGCTGCCCGAGGTGGCGGCGCGGGGCCAGTGCCTGGAGGTGTGCCCTACCACCTACCTCAAAACCGGCACCCTAGACGAAATTCATCAGCTAAAAGTCGTGTTTGACCGCTGCTTTGAGGCCGGGGTAGACATCGCCATCTGCACCGACAACGCCGGGCTGCACAACGTGCGGCTGCCCTTTGAATACGAAAACCTACTCACCCACGATGTGATCGGCTTCGAGGAGCTGCAAGCCTGCCAGGAGGCGGCCTTTCGCCACGCCTTTGCCTGGCCCCACCGCCAGCCCCCCGCCGCCCTGCTGACCGACATGCTGCAAATACCGAGTCAGGCGCACCCGGTCGATCGCGAGGCCAGTGAAGAGGTGCTGGCGCTGTCTTAATCGGGCCACCTGCGCCCGCCGCCCGCCTCAGCTCAAAACCATGGCTGCCCGTTTCCACGGGCATGACAGCTCTTGCATCCTCACGGTCGTGAATAATCTGGACTAGGGCTGGGCAATTTCGGTCACGGTGCCGGGTTTTAGGGGCAGATTGGTGGCCTGAATTGAACAGCGAGAGGGAGAACTCTGGCTCTGCAAAACCTGCACGGTGGTCTCACCCCGGGTGTTGACGTAGGTGGTAGCTCCAGAGCCAGTTGCCATGCGGGCGGGGGTGTCTAGCCAGGTGGTCGAGTCGAGTCATTACCGCGACGGTAGACACGGGCGGGGTTGCGGGTGGTGCCGTTGCAGACCATTATCGTGGTCTGCAACGAGGCGGTGACCGTCAACGCTGTCGAATTTTGCTAGGCTACTGGCAGCGATTCTCAATGGGCAATGCCCTTGCGTGGAGGCCAGGCTAACCGTGGATGCTGCTCTGCTCACCCCACCCTTTGACCCCGCTGCCCTGGCGGCGGCTAGCACCGCCGCCTTAAAATCTAGCCTGCTGAAGCAGGTTGAGGGGCGCGACGGCGAGCCCATGGGCAAAAAGGTGCGCTTTGCTAACGAGACCCTAATGCCGCTTTTTAATGAGCTGGCCAGGCGCAACCCCACCCCCGATCTGACGCAGCAGATTCCGCTCCTGCAAGGTGTCTGGATCTCCCATTGGTCGACTAACCCCTTTCAGGATATTTTGCCGGGACGAGTGCAATCCGAGTCTTACCAGATCTTCGACGACAGCGGCTACTATGCCAACCTGGCCCGCTACAAACCAGGCCGCAAAGCGCCGCTGCTCAGCTGGCTTTCGCGCTGGCTACTCAGCTATGATCTGCTGATCATGCAGAGCTACGGGGTGCGATCGCAGCCCCCCAGCGACCCCGATCAGCCCTCGGCCCCAGGGCCAGACTACTGGGATATTCAAAATGTCTGCATCCAGCAATCGCTGCGCCTGGGATCGCGCTGCTTCAGTCCTGGGGTGGCCCAAGACTGGTTTCATCAGACCGTCGCCACGTATCAACAGCAGCCTGAGGCGGTCTCCCAGGCTCCAGGCCCGACGGCCCCAGCCAAGGCCAACCGTATCACCCCCAAGCAGTACCAGCGGATCGCCAAGGCCAGACCCCAGCTCGACAACCTGTACATTGACGAGTCATTTCGCCTGGTCAAAACCCAGCGAGAAAAATCCCAGCGCCCCTCGTACACCGTTGCGGTGCGCCTAAACCAGGCTTGAGCCAGGATCTTTGCCCCAAGATTTTTGCCCTAGAAGCTGCGATCGCCGTTGTCCCGACAGGACATCTCAGAGAGTATGGTGCGTCGCCTGGATTCCTGTTTTCACCGGAATGACAGCCATTGACTTCTGCTCTGGTGAATAATTCAGGCTAGCAGACTGAGTCCCAACGATAAATTCACAACAACAACCGGGGTAGAGGTCATCGATAGACCAGTTTGGTTAGTCCGGTTACCAAGTTTTGCGTCATTATAGGGAGTCAGATGCTTCAGATTTGATGTTGAGTTGCGATCGCGCCTACCTATGAAACCCGGCAGCAAATACTATTCCCTGTTTAACCACCTGCAAACCTCCGGCAAAGACGAGGTTGTGCTGACCTTTTCCGACATTGCAACCCTATTAGGCGGCCCCCTGCCCAAATCAGCCGTCGAGCGCAAAAACTGGTGGAGCAACCGCGACACCCCCGCCGCCCTGCAAGCCGGGGCCTGGGTAGGGGCAGGCTACCACGTCTACGCCATTGACCTAGAGGCCAAAACCGTCACCTTTCGCAAGTTTGAAGCCCAGTACAACATTCAGCAAAAAGACGGCAAAATCATCTGGCAGCGAGACGCTATTCGCGCCCTGCGCAAGCACATGAGCCTCACCCAGATGGAGTTTGCTGAGCAGATGGGCGTGCGCCGCCAAACCGTCAGCGAGTGGGAAAACGGCGTCTACGACCCCGATCGCAGCAC
>JBBSLR010000435.1:0-3481 GCA_038255045.1 Phormidesmidales cyanobacterium | reverse complement strand
TCAAACTCCTGACCCTTCAGTCCTGTCAAACTGCATAGAATCCGAGACTTCGTCCGCAACTCGGCATAGGTCATTTTCATGGGATGCACCTGGTCTCTGCTCCTGCTATTGATTCTACAGGCTCAATTTCCGATAAGGTTTTTTGAGCAAGACGTTCAGCACCTGCGCGATCAGGGCTGGCTATGATTGTCGTCAGCGACACCAACGAAACCTCCTCACCTCATCCCCCAAGTGCAGCCCGTCATGGACGCCTTAATTCACCAAGCTGGCTTTCGCATTAGCCCCCAGTTGTATCACCGTGTCCTATCACTATCTCAAGAAGACTAGCACCCATGAACAACAGCTTCAGCATCCAGATTTTTGTAGATTGTCAGGGTGCCCCCGACCGCCAGCTTCCAGTGCTGCTCAAAACCACCAGTCCGTCACCATTTGGTCAACAAACAAAGACGTAAACGTCCCAGCAATCTAATACCAATCGTCCATGCCGCTGTTTGATGACCTCGAAAGTGGCAATTGTCCTGGCGATCAAATTCCTGGCGCGACCCACACTATTTTCGCGATTGTCAAAAGATCCCTGGGTTCTTCAAGAACCCAGGGATCTGGCCCCCTGGCGATCTGCCTCGCGCCTCAGAAACCGGGTTTCTAGCGGAGGCTGGCCCGCCACCCACATGTCTGGGCAGAAACCCGGTTTCTCTGGTTTCCCTCATCCACCCCCGCCCCTCAACCGTCGGGGAACTGCCAGCAGGGAATGTGCTCGACCCGGCGGCTGCCGCAGGCGCAGACCAGGTTCTCATCGTCGGAGGCCATCCAGGTCTCGTCGCAGTCGCGGCAGTGGCAGAAAATGTTGTTGAGGTTCGCCTGGGCCAGGCCAAAGCGCCAGCGCTCTAGCTCGTCAGGGGTGAAGTGGGAAGGGGAATCGGGCATTTGGGATTTTGGATTGGCGATTGTAGGGGCGCAGGGCCTGCGCCCTGAGAGAAACCAGAAATACAGAATACCTGCCGGGCCAAAATCGGCCTAAAAGCCTGAGTTGTACCTAAACCATTCCAGCATAATGTCGAGCTTGCGGGCGACGATCGCCCCCGCCGCAAACCCAGCCCCGTGGCCCACCCACGACTTGCCCCGCTGCAGCGGCAGCAGCCCCCAGAGGGCGCTGCCGTAGACTAGACCCACCACCACAGCAGCGGCGATCGCCACCGGACTGCGCTCAAAATAGCCCCGCAGCAAAATAAAGCCCAGGTAGCCAAACACCACCCCGCTGGCCCCCAGGTGGCGGGTGCCAGGGCGGCCCAGCAGCCAGATGCCCACCCCGCTAAACAGCCAGCAAAACACCGTCACCAGCCCCAGCACCTCTAGCCCCTGGAGCAAGATCACCGTGCCCAAAATCACCAGTGGCCCCGAGTTGGCGGCCAGGTGGCCAAAGCCGCCGTGGAGCAGCGGGGCCAGGGCAATGCCCGGTAGCCCCCCTAGACGGCGCGGCTCAATGGCGAGCTTGGGCAACAGCCGCCGCCCGGTGACAAAATCGGCGATCGCCAGCGCCCACATCAGCGCCAGCAGGTAGGCCAGCAGCACAACGCCCTCGCGAAAGCCCTCGGGCAGGGTCAAGGAATCCAGAGCAAACAAGGGGATAGCGCCTAAAAAACTGCCTCTTAGACTAACACCTGGGCCAGGGTAGGGTTGAGATAGTGGGCCAGTTGGGTGCCATCGACCCCCAGGTCGGTGCGATCGCCCGCCGCTGCCCGAGCTGCCTGCCCGTGCCACCAGGCCCCGACCATAGCTGCATCCCCCGCCGCAGTTAGAGAGGTACCCCCCTGGGCCAGCAGGCCGCCGAGCAGCCCGGTGAGCACATCGCCGCTGCCGCCGCGAGCCAGGGCTGGGGTGCTCTCGGGCACGTACCAGAGGGTGCCGTTGGGGTGGGCGATCGCCGTGCAGGCCCCCTTCAGCAGCACCACCGCACCGCTGCGTTCTGCCGCTGTCTGCGCCGCCGCCCCCGCATCTATTGCTTCGCCCAGGGTACCAGGGAATAATCGCTCAAACTCGCCCCGGTGGGGAGTGAGCACCGTCGGGGCCGAGCGCTGCGCCAGGGTAGCTGTAGCGTCCAGATCCGCCAATAGGTTGAGGCCATCGGCATCGAGCAGCAGCGGCGCGGCGCTGTTGAGCACCGCTTGCACTGGGTTCGCGGCGCTGCGGCTGAGACCGGGGCCGCAGGCGATCGCATCGTAGCGGCTGAGGTCTAGAGACTCGGGCAGGTGGGCGATCGCGCCGTCTTCCGTTTCGGCGCAGCCCACCACCAGCGCCTCGGGTATCTGGGCCACCACCATCAGCCGCAGCGACTCGGGCACCGCCAGGGTGAGCATGCCCACGCCGCTGGCCCTGGCCCCCAGGGCGGTGAGCAGCGCCGCCCCGGCGTAGGGCCGCGACCCGGCCACTAGCAGCAGCTGCCCCACCCGATACTTGTGGGTGTCGGGCTGGCGGGGCAGGGGCAGTTTGGCCCGCACCGTGGCCGCCGTCGCCCGCCGCACCGGAGGTAGGGGAGATAGAACAGCGGCGATCGCCCCTGGGGGAATATCAAAGTCAATTAAATGGGGCTGACCCAGGTAAGCCAGCGCCCCATCCTGAAGGCAGGCCCGCTTCCACAGGCCCAGGCAGAGGGTGTGGGTGGCCCGCACCGCTGTGCCCAGCACCGCCCCGGTGTCGGTGTGCAGCCCCGAGGGCAGATCAATGCTGACCACCGGGCAGTCAGCCGCGTTGATCGCCGCCACCACAGCGGCCATGTCGCCCTCTAGGGGGCGTTCTAGACCAAAGCCAAACAGCCCGTCGATCAGCAGGTCGTAGGCGGCCAGCTCAGCTATAGCTTCCACGACAGCCAGGCCCAGGTAGCTCACATACCGCAAATGGTCGGTGGTCAGCGGCTTTTGGCGGCTGGCCGGGCAGCACACCTGCACCCCGTAGCCCTGGGCCGCCAGCTCTCGCCCCACCACCAGGGCATCGCCGCCGTTGTGGCCCGGCCCGGCCACCACCGCCACCCGAGGGTACTGCCCCAGGGGAAACTGAGCCATCACCCAGGCGGCAATTCGCCCGGCCACTTTTTCCATCAGCGCGGCCACGGGCATGCCCTGATCAAACAGGTGCCCTTCTATGGCCCGCATTTGCTCAGCGGTGACCACCCGGTCAAGCGCCCGATCAAACAGCCCAGCGAAATCTCTATCCCTAGAGGTTTTGCTGGGCAGATGCTGAGATTTCATCGGTGCTGGCCCTTCAGCTCAAACGGCATGGCTTACCGTTCAAAGTGTACGCGACTATTGCTGAGGCCCGACTCGCGGTAAAAATCGTTCCAGCGGTTGGCGAGGCCGCGATCGGTAAAGGGGCCAACGGCCACGTGGGGGCCACGGGGGGCCGTGCGCTGCTGCACGCGATCGGGCGGGGTGCCCAGCTGAATCACCTGACTGCTCACGGGTCCCAAGCTCGCGGTGTCCGTGGGTAT
>JBBSLR010000434.1:0-3487 GCA_038255045.1 Phormidesmidales cyanobacterium | reverse complement strand
TCCCCCGACTCCCTGCTAGACTTTTCGGCCAGCATTAACCCCCTGGGGCCGCCCGCGTCTGTGGTGCAGGCCATGGCCAGGGCTCTGGGGCAGCTCAGCCATTACCCCGACCCACAATACACCGACCTGCGCCGCGCCCTGGCCGCCTACCACCAGGTGCCGGATGGCTGGGTGCTGCCGGGCAACGGGGCCGCAGAATTGCTCACCTGGGCGGCCCGCGACATGGCTGAGAGCCCCAGTGAGCGTCAAGGCCCCCCAGGCTGTCATTTGCTAACCCCGGCCTTTAGCGACTACGGTCGGGCCTTGGCCGCGGTGGAGGTGCCGGTCTTGCCGTGGCCCCTGCCGATGGCTCGGCTCTTGGAGGGCGGCACCTTAGCTCTGCCCCACCCCTGGCCAGAGCCGCAAGCCTCCTGCCTGCTGATCAATAACCCCCACAACCCCACGGGCCAGATGTTCTCGGCAGAACGGCTCCGGCCCCTGCTAGAGCGCTTTGCCACCGTCGTGGTGGATGAGGCCTTTATGGATTTTTTGCCGCCGCACCAGCAGCAGTCGCTGATCGCTGAGGTCGCCCACCAGCCCAATTTAGTGGTGCTGCGATCGCTCACCAAGTTTTACACCCTGCCGGGGCTGCGCATTGGCTATGCCATCGGCCACCCTGATCGCCTGGCCCGCTGGCAGCGCTGGCGCGACCCCTGGCCGGTCAATGCCCTGGCCGCTGAGGCGGCGATCGCCGCCGTCGCCGATACTGCCTTTCAGGCGCTGACCTGGCAGTGGCTGCCCCCCGCTCGCCAGGCGCTGTTTCAGGGCCTGCAAAACCTGCCGGGGCTGCGGCCCCTGGCCGGGGCCGCCAACTACCTGCTGGTCAAAACCAGCACCCCGGCCCCAGTGCTGCAAGAGCGGCTGCTGCGATCGCACCAGGTGCTGATCCGCGACTGTCTTAGCTTTGCCGAGCTGGGGGAACAATATTTTCGGGTGGCGGTGCGCAGCTCCGCCGAAAATCAGCGTTTACTGACAGCCCTAGAGCAGGCTCTGGGGGTATGATGCCAACACCAACAAGATTTATGCTCAGCCCTTGGGACTTAGAGTATTCCATGGAAATAACCATCCATTTACCATGGCTCTCTGCCCTCACCCTTGCCCCTCTCCCTGGGGGGCGGGGGGTTCTGAGTCTGGCTCCCCTTCTCCCTAGGGAGAAGGGGTCGGGGGATGAGGGTCTAGCTTGGATGCTTAATGAGTTGGCCTACTCTTAGCCCTGCGGCGCAACACCTTTAAGCCCGATGAATCCCCCGATGAATCCCCTGATAAATCCTCCGATAAATCTCTGCCCATGACCACGATCGCCTCGCCCCTGCTGCACCTCAATTCGCCGCCTGAGCTGAAGGTGGTGGCTATGACCAAGCGGTTTGGTAGCCTGGTGGCCCTAGATAACGTCACGCTTACCCTCAAACCCGGCACCTTTCACGGCCTGCTGGGCGAAAACGGGGCGGGCAAAAGCACCCTGGTGAAATGCATCATGGGGTTTTACACCCCCACCGCCGGGCAAATCTTAGTCGATGAGCAGGTCTACCCGATCAAGAGCCCCAAGGATGCCCACGGCTGCGGCATTGGCATGGTGTATCAGCACTTTACGTCGGTGCCCGCCATGACCGTCGCCGAAAACCTGGTGCTCAGCCGCTACAGCCGCGACCAGGTGATCAACTGGCAGCGCGAATACGCCGGCCTGCGCAGCTTCATGGAGCGATCGCCCTTTCAAGTCGATCTCGATGTGCCCGTGGGGCAGCTGGCGGCGGGGCAAAAGCAAAAGCTCGAAATTCTCAAGCAGCTCTACCTGCAAAGCCGCATTCTCATTCTCGACGAGCCCACCTCGGTGCTCACCCCCGACGAAGCCGACGAGGTGCTGGGGCTGCTGCGCCAGGAGGTGCAGGCCGGGCACCTGAGCGTGCTGCTAATTACCCACAAGTTTCGCGAGGTGCTGGCCTTCACCGACGAGGTGACGGTGCTGCGCAAGGGCCAGCTGGCGGGCCACGGGGTGGTCGCCGATCTCACCGTGGCCGACATGGCCCGGATGATGCTGGGGAGCGATCGGGTCACCAAGGAGGTCGATAAAACCCCCTGGGCAGCGGCCCGCCCGGTGCTCACCGTCAGCGGCCTGGGGGCCACCAAAGACAATGGCCTACCCGCCTTTGGCCCCCTCGATCTGACCGTCCACAGCGGCGAGATTGTCGGCATCGCCGGGGTGTCGGGCAACGGCCAGCGGGAGCTGGTGGAGGTGCTGGCGGGGCAGAGATCGGCAGCTACGGGCCAGGTACAGGTCAACGGCGAACTCTACCGGGCCACCCGCCGCGAAATGGTGCGCCACGGCGTCTACGCCCTGCCCGAAGAACCCCTGCGCAACGCCTGTGTGCCGGGCATGACCGTGGCCGAAAACATGGCCCTGCGAACCTTTGATCGCCCGCCCCAGGCCCGTGGTCGCCTGTGGCTGATGCTCAAGGCGATCCGCCAGGCGGCCCTGGGCCTGATCCAAGACTTTGGGGTCAAAACGCCGTCGCCCGAGACCCCAATCCAAAACCTGTCGGGGGGCAATGTGCAGCGTACGGTGCTGGCCCGCGAGCTATCGTCCCCTGAGGTCAGCCTGCTGATCGCTGCCAACCCCTGCTTTGGCCTAGATTTTTCTGCCGTCGACCAGATCCACAACGCCCTTGTCGAGGCCCGCAACCGAGGGGTAGCGGTGCTGCTGGTGAGCGAAGACCTCTATGAGCTACTGGCCCTGGGCGATCGCATTCTCGTCATCAGCGATGGCCAATTTGTCTACGCCGGCCCGGTGTCCGAGGCCAATATCACCGACATTGGCCACAAGATGGCTGGGCACTAGCCCTGGTAGGGGGTTCCCCCCTCGCCGGTTAGCTAGCCAGCGGGTAAACTACAGAATCAGCTTTGTGAACGCCTGATTGCGCCCGAACCGAGATACCGAACCGAGATACCAAGCCGACATACCGTACCAACACACGCGAGCTAGACCATGGGTGAACCGTTAGCGCCTCAAATTTCGGGCCTTGCCGATGCCAACTGCCTGGCCCTAGTGCGAGAGTATTGCCACCTCGCCGCCCGCCCCAGCCTCAACGATGCCGAGGGCCAGCGGTTAGAAGCGCTCCTCGCCCAGGCCGAAACCGATGGCCGCCTCGACTTTTGGATTAACGAAGCCGACCACTTTATTGACCACGCCATTGGGCTGGGCAGCGCCACCCAGGTTTACGCCTCGGTGAACGAAGACCTCAAGTCTCGCCTGCGGGAGCTGCTCGACCTCACCCAGGCCAACCCCGGCGATGAAGCCCTAGAGCTGCTGCAAGAGCTAGACGATAGCCTGACCGAAGGCGCTCGTCAGGTACAACGGCAGTTGACTAAACGCGGCTACGACCCCGGCCCCGTAGACGGCGTCGCGGGGCCAAAAACCCAGCGCGCCCTGCGGCAGTTTCAAAAATCCCAAGAG
>JBBSLR010000433.1:0-3499 GCA_038255045.1 Phormidesmidales cyanobacterium | reverse complement strand
GTTGGGTATCGGGTATCGGGTTCATGGTTCTGCCTGACACCTGACACCTGACACCTGACACCCGACACCTGCCCCCTGCCCCCACCGCGATAATATGGGCAAGACGGCTTTTTAGGACTTTCCGTTGGGGCGACCTATGGCTACCGTGCGTCTGATTGTGGTCTTGCTGGTGTTAGGGGTGGTGGTGCTGCTGGGGGTGCAAAACCTAGCCCCGGCAACTCCCCTAGTCTTTTTTGGGGGCAGCACCCAAGCCTTGCCTCTGGGGCTGTGGCTGGTGAGTGCGATCGCCCTGGGAGCCATCACTACCCTGGTGCTGACCGCTCTTTTGGGGAACGGGGGCGGTGGTGGTCAAAACCGCTCGGCCTCGTACAAATATCGGCCCCAGTCATTCTATGAGCCATCTGACCCCGCCAATAGTGACCGGGGGGGGGGCAAGACTGCTGGCAGCGAGGGCCAAGGTAATCCACCGCCCTACCAGGCATCGGGGCCAAGAAGCGGGCGATCATCCTCGACCCCCGCCAGCGCTAGGGGCGACATCCCCGCCGATGACGACCCCAGCTGGCGAGCCTGGACCAACCTCAAATCTCCTGGCCAGTGGAGCGACTGGGAATCGCTGAGCCAGGCCTCCAACGCCGAGACCGCTTCTGAGACGTTTTCGGGAAACTCTCCTGGCGCCTCAGGCATCATCGACGGCGTAACCACCTGGTTTAGCAGCAGCAAACAGCGGGCCAAGCAGCAGCAAAAAATCAACGAATCACTGCGAGAATTCGACGACGACTGGGGAGATATAGAGAATCGCCCCTACAGTGCCCCTGGCGTTAGCCCCGTGCAAGACAGCCTCGATGACATCAGCCAGGGCTGGGGTGCCAGTGATCCCGCGCGCGACTTTGAAGCGTCCCAAGCCCCCCGGCGGGTGTATCGAGACGGGTCAATCTACTCCTACAGCTATCGCGACGAATCTGACCCAGCTCCCAGCAGCAGTCAGGTCGATAAAATCTACGCCCCACCGGATGATGTTATCAACGGTAATGACTACCGCCCCTACGATCCCGGCAATAACGACCCCGGCCCCTACGGCTCTGACTACGGCTCAGTACCTGGGTATACCTCGGGCTATGATCCAGATCCTGTTGACTACGCAGACCTTGGAAGCGATAGCTACGACGGCCCTGAGGGTGATGAGGCTCCCCTAGGCGAACCCGAGATCGCTGAAGACGGTGTCGTCGATGCCGACTATCGGGTGATTGTGCCCCCCTACCCCGCCGCCGCCGAAGCCACCTGGGCTGACGGCAGCGATGACGCCCCCGGCGATGATTGGGACGACGCCGACGGCGCCCTAACCCCCTAGGGACATTTAGACGACTCTAGAAAATAGCTTCTCCAATGGTTGGGCACTGCCCAACCTACAGCTCATCCACTCATCCACCCCCCAATGACCCTGATTGATCGCCTCAACGGCATAAACCTCTACCTCATCGGCATGATGGGGGCTGGCAAAAGCAGCACTGGTGCCGAGCTGGCCCAGGCACTGGGATACCAGTTTTTTGACACCGATGCGGTGATAGAAGCGGCGGCGGGGCAGCCCATTCCTGAAATTTTTGCCCACCAGGGCGAAGCCGCCTTTCGCCAGCTTGAAAGTCAGGTGCTGGCCGAGCTGGCGGCCTATCGGCGGCTGGTGATTGCGACGGGCGGCGGCATAATCACTCGGCAGCAAAACTGGAGCTACCTGCACCACGGCATTGTGGTGTGGCTCGATGTACCTCCGGCCATTCTGCAAAATCGGCTGGCAGAAGATAGGGATCGCCCGCTGCTGCAAGGGCAAGACTGGGATGTCAAACTTACCCGCCTGCTGGCACAGCGGCATAGCCTCTATGCCCAGGCCGATGTGCGGGTAGCGGTAGATGCAGAAGACGGCGTGGCCGCCATTGTGGCCCGTATTTTGACCCTGGTGGAAGAAAGAGTTCGAGCTGAGACCGATTCTGCCGCACTCAATTGATACACTACTGGCAACCTATACCACCTTAGCTCAAGGTTGGGGATTGCTCTCTAGACATTTGGGTTGGAGTGGAGGTTAAACGTTGCCAAATTTACCCCGTAGCGCCATGGTTCAGTCTCCTTCTTCTCAAGCGGACAGCATTAATGAGGCCGAGGCCACCCGGGTCCGCATTCTTAGTGAGGCGTTACCCTACATTCAGCAGTTTCGGGGCCGCACGGTGGTAGTGAAGTACGGCGGGGCCGCGATGAAAGACGGTAGCCTCAAGGCTGACGTGGTGCGCGACATTGTGTTTATGGCCTGTGTCGGCATTCGCCCAGTAGTTGTACACGGCGGCGGCCCAGAGATCAATATTTGGCTGAGCAAGCTGGGTATTGAACCCCAATTTAAAGACGGTCTGCGGGTGACCGATGCCCCCACCATGGATGTGGTGGAAATGGTGCTGGTGGGCCGGGTCAATAAGGAACTGGTGGGGCTGATCAACCAGGCCGGGGGCAAGGCCGTGGGTCTCTGCGGCGTCGATGGCAACCTGATCACCGCCCGCCCCCAGGGGGCGGAGGGGGTCGGTTTTGTGGGCGAGGTCAGCAGCATTGACTCAGGGTTGCTGAAATCTCTGGTGGAGGCGGGCTATATACCGATTGTGTCGAGCGTCGCCAGCGATGAAACGGGCCAGGCCTACAACATCAACGCCGACACCGTGGCGGGAGAAATCGCCGCCGCCCTGGGGGCCGAAAAGCTGATTTTGCTCACCGACACCAAGGGCATTTTAGAAGACTACAAAGATCCCTCGACCCTGCTGCCCAAGCTCGATATTCAGCAGGCGCGACAGCTGATCGAGACCGGGGTGGTGGCTGGGGGCATGATCCCTAAGGTGAACTGCTGCGTGCGATCGCTCGCCCAGGGCGTCGGTGCGGCCCACATTCTCGATGGCCGGGTGCCCCACGCCCTGCTGCTAGAAATTTTTAGCGATCTGGGTATCGGCTCAATGATTGTGGCGTCGGAGTTTCATGGGTAGCGCGCGCCCCAGCAAAAGGCGGGCCACTGGGAGGTTGTGCTGAGCCGTTAATGTTAGGAAGCGGTGAGTTCTTCTGGGGATAGCCCGCCCATTGACAAGGGCTGAGAAACCTCCATACTGAATGTCATGGGAGGCGTCGCTATCCCTAATATCCCTTCAAGATCGCCATGATTGCCCCCAGCGATACCCACGTCTACCCTGTGGTCTGGCAAGACGACCACCTGATGCTGATCGACCAGCGCCAGCTGCCGGAGCGCTGCAACATTGTGTCGATTCACCGCTGCGACGATGTGGTGCGATCTCTCCGGTCTGGCATCGTTCAGGGTGGTTCTGCCATGGGCATCGCGGCGGCCTACGGTCTCTACCTGGGGGCGAACGAGCTGCACACCGAAGACCCTACCGCCTTTTGGGAGCGGCTGGAGGCGATCGGCGACCAGTTTAAGCAGACCCGGCCCGACAAAGCCCATTTGCAGTGGGCGGTAGACAAAATG
>JBBSLR010000432.1:0-3504 GCA_038255045.1 Phormidesmidales cyanobacterium | reverse complement strand
CGATCGCCAACTTTATCGGCCCCGATGTCGACATCCCCGCCCCCGATGTCTACACCAACCCCATGATCATGGGCTGGATGATGGATCAGTACAGCATCATTCGCCGCAAGCTCAGCCCGGCGGTGATCACCGGCAAACCCCTCAGCATGGGCGGTAGCCAGGGCCGCGACACCGCCACCGGCACCGGCGCGTTTTACGTGCTGCAGGCGATGATGGCCAAGTTTGGCCGCGCTCCCCAAAACACTACCGTAGCGGTGCAGGGGTTTGGCAACGCGGGCAGCGTCATCGCCCGGCTGCTGTTTGACGCCGGGTACAAGGTGGTAGCGGTGAGCGATTCCCAGGGCGGGGTGCATTCACCCTCGGGGTTAGATATCCCCAGCATTCAGCAGTTTAAGACCTCGACCCGCAGCCTCAAGGCGGTGTACTGCGAGGGCACCGTGTGCAGCGTCGTCAATGATCACACCACGATCACCAACGCAGAACTGCTAGAGCTGGACGTGGATATTTTGATTCCGGCGGCGCTGGAGAACCAGATCACCGCCGAGAATGCCGACGCCATTCAGGCCCGCTATATCTTTGAGGTGGCCAACGGCCCCACCACCTCCGAAGCTGACGACATTTTGTCGGCCAAGGGCATCTACGTTTTCCCCGACATTTTGGTCAACGCGGGCGGGGTGACGGTGAGCTACTTCGAGTGGGTGCAAAACCGCAGCGGCCTCTACTGGTCGGTGGAAGATGTCAACAACCGCCTCAAGTCGATGATGGTAACCGAGGCCGAAAGCATCTGGAAGCTTGCCCAGGATCTCGACATTCGCCCCCGCACCGCCGCCTATGTGCACGCCCTAGAGCGCCTGGGCGAAGCCCTCAACGCCAAGGGCACCCGCGATTACTACGTCAGCGGCATTTGATGGGTAGGTTAAATCTTGTATGCTGCGCCCCGCATTGTTGGGGCGCAGCATATAGGGCCTGGGCGGGGTTCATGTTTTAAGGAAGGATATTGAATTGGAGTTGAATTGGAGTTGAAGATGGCCGTTCACAGGGGTGTTTTCAACCGATTTGCCCACCACGATAGGGTCACTAGCCCTAGGGAAAAGGCCATCATGGTCAATCCAAACCAGCCGTAGGTCTTGGCCAACCCCAGGCGCTGGGTCAGGGGCTGGCTGACAATCGGTGAGAAAAACTGCCCTAAAAAAATGCAGGTGGTGAGCCCCCCCAACACTCGGCCTCGGGCATTGGGGGGTACGGCTGCACTGAGCCACACATTCATATTGGGCATCAGCAGCCCCAGCCCGACCCCGGCTAACACCAGACCCACCAGTACCCCGAGGTAGGTCTGAGCCAGGGCAATGATGCCATACCCCAAACCCATAAAGGCATAGACAAACACCATCACGCCACGAAAACTCAGGCGGGCTTTGATCCGGCGATAGTTCATCGAGATGATGGCGCTGGTCAGGGTGAGGCTGGCGATCGCCAGGCCCACCTGGGCATTGCTCACCGTGGTTAGCGTCTGCAAATAAAACGGCAGCTGCACCGGCACCAGGTAAAAGGCCACCATCGAGCCAAACATCATGGCATAGACAGCGGCGATTAGCGCCATCGGCAAGGCCGCAGTCGTTGGTGTATCAGCCGCCAGAGACTCCTTGTCTTGCCGACTGGCCTGCGGCTCGGTGATAAACAAAACCACCAACCCGCCAATGGCAAAGGCCATCAGGTAAATGGCAAAGGGCCAGCGCCAGCCAATGTCAGCCAAAACGCCCCCTAGCACTAAAAAGACCACGCCGCCGTAGCCCACGAAGGCTGCCTGTAGCCCCATCATCTGCTCCCGTTTAGGACCGAGGTAATAATCGGCGATTAGGGCGGTGGCGGTGGTCATAATGGCGGCCACCGCCAGCCCCAGCAGGGCGCGGCCCACCAGTAGCCCGCCCAAGGAATTTAATACCAGGCCCGACCCCCCGGCCACGCCGTAGAGCAAGGTGGCCCCCACCAGCAGGGGTTTGCGGCCAAAGCGATCAATGATAATTCCCACAAAGGGCGCCCCGAGAGCGGTAAACAGAGCCGGCATGGTGAGCATCAGCCTCACCCAAAAGCCCGCGTTCGGTACCGCACTAAAAAAGCGTTCTATTTGCGGCAGGGCTGGGGCAATGGTGGCCCCAGCCATTACGGTCATAGTGCTGACTAGCAGCAGAGTGATAAGTCTGGGCATAGATGTTGGCGGTGTGAACTATTCGTGACGATCTAGTGGGTGACGATTTGACAAAAATCCGCCTCAGTCCGGGGCGACGTCTGGTAGCGCCTCGACAATCGAAACCCTAAAGGGATAAGGCTCGAAGGTATCTAGATAGAGCTGGTTGAGATAGGCAGCGGCAGCGGGTTCACCCCGCTGGTAGCGATTCAAAAAGGCCACGCTCAGACCCTTCAGGTAGGGATGGGCGGCCTGGGCATCTGGCCCCAGCAAACCGGCCGGTAGGGGCAGTGCTCCCCCGCTGGTATCGCCCTCCAGAAACGAGAAGTGCGTCCCACCGTTGACCACCACCAGATGCTTTTTAGCGCTAGCAATCCAGTCAAACGGCTCGATTTGTTCGGGCAGGGCGGGGGTAAAGTAGTCGTCGGTGCCCGCCACCACCATCACCGGAATGGTGACCTGGCTCAGCCCTGCTGCGCCAAAGATGTGGCTGGTGAGGGGGCTGATGGCGCTCGCACTGGTCACCCGCTCATCTCGCAGTGAGTTGGGTAGCTCGGTGGCTACGCGCAACACCTCACACTGCACCAGCAGCGATAGGTTCAGCGAAATGCCGCTCTGGGTGGAGGATGGACACACCTGCCGCAGGGCCTCAAGGTTAAAGGTTGCCCCCGCTACTGCCAGGGCGGTGTAGCCCCCGAGAGAGTGCCCCACTACCCCAACTCCGGCCAAATTTAAGCGTCCCAGGCTGGGGTCAGTCGCGGCCATGGCTGTCAACGCATCCAACACCGCTGTTACGTCCTTGGGGCGGCTGATCAGGGTGATGGGGTCGGGGGGCTGGGCAAACCCGCTGAGAAATTGCTCAAACTGCCTGCCATTGTCTTCGTGCTCTAGCACCACAGCGGCATAGCCGTGGCTCGCTAGGTGCTCTGCTAAATACGCCAGGGTCTGCCGACTAGAGGCGGCTCCGTGGCTCATCACCACCACGGACAATGAGCCAGGGGGAGCCGATCGCGTGGGTAGGTATAGATCGGCCACTGGCCGGGTCTGGCGCAGAGGGTTCACAAACTCAATGGTGCGCTGCTCCCAGGCCATGCTCCCCAGCTGCGCTGGTGGTTCCTAGGGTAATTCTTGGGGTAATTCTTGGGGTGACTCCTGGGGAAAGGCGGTTGGCAGGTTATCTCGCTGGGCCTGGGCTTCTATTTCTATTGCCGCCAGCACCTTCTCTCGGCGCTGAAAGAACGTCTGACCTTCGCCCAGCAGCTGCCGGGTCAACCCGTAATTGATCTGCACCGTGTCTAGGGGAAACCACTCTAGCACGT
>JBBSLR010000431.1:0-3507 GCA_038255045.1 Phormidesmidales cyanobacterium | reverse complement strand
GGCACCCCCACCCGCGACGACTTTACCTACGCCACCTCTAACAAGCAGCTGGCCTTTTTGCAGCATATTTACCGGGGGCTAAAGCCGGGGGGCCGCGCCGCCGTGGTGCTGCCCGACAACGTGCTGTTTGAGGCGGGCCAGGGCCAGAGCATTCGCGCCGACCTAATGGATAAGTGCAGCCTGCACAGCATTTTGCGGCTGCCCACGGGCATTTTTTATGCCCAGGGGGTGAAGACCAACGTGCTGTTTTTTGAGCGGGGCCGCACCGAGAAAGGCAACACCCCGGCGGTGTGGGTCTACGACCTGCGGACGAACATGCCCAGCTTTGGCAAGCGCACGCCGCTGACCTACGGGCACTTTGCCGACTTTATGGCCTGCTATGGCGATGAGGCCAACGGCAGCGCCCCCCGCATCGACCAGGGCGAAACGGGCCGCTGGCGCTGCTTTAGCCGCGAGTTTATTACCCAGCGGGGCGAAAACCTGGATATCTCGTGGCTGCGGGATGAGAGTTTGCAGTCTGCCGACGACCTGCCGGAGCCGGAGGAGATTGCGGCGACGATAATGGAGAAGCTACGGACGGCGATGACGGAAATGGAAGCCCTAACCGTCCTACTGGATGACTAAAGCGATGACCTATTCTGCGGCTGAGCTGGCGGCACTGGGGGTAACGCTGCCCCCCACCCAGGCCGACCTACCCTACGACGATGGAGCACCGATGGAGAGCCAGCGCCACCAGCTACAGATGGAGCTGCTCTTAGATGGGCTGCGCCTTTGGCTAGAGGGGCAGGAAGACGGCTTTGTGGGGGGCAATATGTTTGTCTACTACAGTCTGGCCCAGGTGCGAAACCGAGACTTTAAAGGGCCAGACGTGTTTGTGGCGCTGGGGGTGCCCAAGGGGGAGCGACGCAGCTGGGTGTGCTGGGAAGAGGACAAAACCCCCGATGTGGTGATTGAGCTGCTGTCTGAAAGCACGATCGCTGCCGACAAGGGCGAGAAAAAGCGGATCTACCAAGACCGCATGCATGTGCCCGAATATTTTTGGTACGACCCCTTTAACTCCGCCGACTGGGAAGGGTTTCAGCTGGTGCGGGGCACCTACCAACCGATCGCCGCTGATGGCCAGGGGCGGCGCATGAGCGAGCTGCTGGGGCTGTCGCTGGGGCTGGTGGCGGGCACCTACAAGGGGGTTGAGGCGACCTGGCTGCGGTGGGCTACGGTGGAGGGGAGGCTGCTGCCCACTGATGCAGAACGGGCCGAGCAGCAAGCAGCGATCGCGATCGCCCGCAACTTGCTCACTATGGGCATGGAGCCTGCCCAGGTGGCCCAGGCGACGGGGCTGACGGTAGATCAAGTAGCCTCTATTAAGGCTTAGGGGCAAGGCTTAAGGGAGAAATGCCGATGGCAACGCAGCTTCAGCCGAGTTTAGACCGCATTCTCACCGATCGCCTGGGGGTGGCTCTGGGCGCTGTGGGGCAGGTTTGCCAGCGCTGGCAGATTGATGAATTGGCGCTGTTTGGCTCGGTGCTGAGGGATGATTTTGGGGCCGATAGCGATGTGGATGTTTTAGTTACGTGCGATGCCGATTGCCGGTTGAGTTTTCAAGACTGGTTGGCCATCAAGGCTGAGCTAGAGCACCTGTTTGGCCGCCCGGTAGACCTGACCGAAAGGCCCATGGTGCAAAACCCGTTTACCAAAGCCGAAATTGAGCGTACCTACCAGGTGCTCTACCCGCTAGGGCGGGCTAATCTAACCCAAGCAGTGGAGGTTAATCACTCAATGACAGATGAGGCGCGCATTGGTGCTGCCCTGGTAGATATGGTGGGGGCAATGGAAGATATTCAAGACTTTTTGGCGGGGCGCACCTACGATGACTATGCCGCGAACCGGATGATGCAGCGGGCGATTGAGCGATCGCTCGAAATTTTGGGCGAGGCGGCAAATCGACTGCCAAAAACGTTTCAGGCGGCCCATAGAGAGATTGACTGGGGCCGAGTGGTGGGGCTGCGGATTATTCACCGCTACGACGAGGTGGAGGATGAGCAGGGTTGGCAAATTATTACTGTCGAGGTGCCGAGGTTATTAGCCCAGGTGATGCCGCTGGTGCCACTGTTGCCGGAGGGTTAACCATGGAGGTTTCGTTGGAATTATCGCTAGACAGTATTCAGCAGCGCCTGCGGCAGCGGAGAGAGCTGTTGCGCCAGCAGTATCGCATTACAGAGATGGGCATTTTTGGCTCCTACGCACGGGGAGAACAGACAGCCGCTAGCGATGTGGATGTGCTGGTGGACTATGAGCAAGCGCCGACGCTGGCACAGTTGGTAGAGTTACGCGATTATTTGAGCGATTTAATGGGCAAAAAGGTAGATGTTGTCACTAAGCGGGGGCTTAAGCCCAGACTTCGAGAGCGGGTGT
Source organism: Phormidesmidales cyanobacterium (assembly GCA_038255045.1). Classification (GTDB taxonomy): domain Bacteria; phylum Cyanobacteriota; class Cyanobacteriia; order Phormidesmidales; family Phormidesmidaceae; genus Nodosilinea. Next base: position 1,095 of record JBBSLR010000431.1, on the reverse strand, counting down.
TGGCTGAAGTGGTTTATCTATGAAAAATCGCGATATTTCAGAATTTCTACAAGATATGCTGGATGCGATCAGTGAGATTGAATCTTTCACAGCAGGGGTTGACTTTCTAACATTTCAGGCCAATCGAGAAAAGGTCTTGGCGGTTGTCAAGCTGTTAGAGATTCTGGGAGAAGCGGTTAAGAAAATTCCTGGTAATGTAAGGAATCAATATCCTCAAATTGCTTGGCAAGCCATTGCAGGAATGAGAGATATTCTAGTGCATGAATATTGGAGCATTGATACAGATGTGGTTTGGGCCTCTGTGAAAGAAGACATTCCAGAATTGAAAGCGGTGGTTGTCGATATGTTAAATAAGCTATAAAGCTGTTGATAACCAGAAACCCGGTTTCTCAAAGAAACCGGGTTTCTAAGATGACGAGTGTTTGAGTGTGGGGAGGAAGTCGGTTGAGTCAGTTTGATGAATTGCCAGAAGGTTGGGTCGAGACAATACTGAAAGATATTGGTATTTGCAAAACTAGTAAAATTACACCTGCTGACTTTCCTGGCGAATTATTCGAGGTGTGGAGTGTTCCTGCTTTAGCTACAGAGAAGCCAGAAATTCTAAGGGGAGAAGAAATCGGTTCAAGCAAGCAAATTGTTTATGAGAACGATGTTCTACTATGCAAAATCAATCCTAAGCTGAATCGTGTTTGGAGGCCTCTATCATCGTTTCGGCCAAGGGGTCGTTCAATCGATATCTAAAAGGTAGGGCGTAGAGACCAAGGGACGGTTCCGTGCGGGACGTGGCGGCAGGGGCAGAGCCTGTAACAGGGAGTTGAAGAGAGGTTTAGGCTGTTGACCAAAGAACCGTTCAGCGGCGGTAGAGCCGTCAGGACGGGTTAAGAAGAAATATGGGATGGTGGACAGGGCATGGAGATAGCGAGGGCTGAGCCTCTGGAAACTATGATGGCGCCAGGCAAGCTGGCCATTGACGCCTTCGACACAGGAACTAGAGCGTTGAAAGGTCTGAACACAAGCCTGGGCAAGGGCTTCGAGGTGATGGCGAGCCTCAGAGGCGAGGGATTGAATGGGGGCATCAGGATCGCGCAGCGGCCT
>JBBSLR010000430.1:0-3513 GCA_038255045.1 Phormidesmidales cyanobacterium | reverse complement strand
ACTTCTCGCCGTCGAGCCAGATTTCGTAGTAGGCCTCGGTTTGGGGCCGCAGCAGGTCGGCGATATTGTTGGCATACTCCTGGGCCAGCAGGTACTCAGGCCGGTCTTTGTAGGGAGCGGGCGGGGCCATCACGTTGCGGTTGAGGTCGCCGCAGGCCCCCATGGTCGAACCCAGGCTGCGCACAATGGCGGCAATGCTAGCCTTGAGGTTTTGCTTCAGCACCCCGTGGAGCTGAATGCCCTGGCGGGTGGTGGCCCGCAGGGTGCCGTTGCCGTACTCGTCGGAGAGGCGATCGAGGGTGAGATATAGCTCTGGGGAAATGTACCCGCCAGGGTTGCGGGTGCGGAGCATCATCTGATAATCCCTTTCTTGGCCCCTGGCGCGGTTGTCGCGGTTGTCTTGTTGATAAGAGCCGTGAAACTTGAGAATCTGAGTCGCCCCTTCAGAAAAGTGGGTGGTATCTTGCAGCAGCTCGCTGGCCACCGGCTCGCGCAAAAAATTACTGTTTTCTTTCAACACCTCCACCTTAGAGGGGGTGGGGCCGGCGGGGGTAGGCTTGAGGGGAGTCTGAACCATGGTGGCAGAAATAACCGTAAAAACAGAAAAACCCAGGCAACGGCACCGCCAAAGGCGGCCTATTCCCTGAAGCTAGCGGACAGTGGTAATACACAGACGAAGATTCCCCGGTAACTCGCTCGGGATTTCGGTGTATACCCTACTTATCCTACCATCGGATCCAAAAGTTTTTCCCACATTTACCCAAAATTTCACAGGATGTTAAGGCGGAGACTAGGTAGACGCTTCCCGTTCTAGGGCTAGAATTTAAAGCAGAGTCAGTTCCCCGCTTTACACCTAGCTCTGTTCCTTTAACACTGGAAGTTTAACCATGCCCGACGCCATCATGTACCAGGAAGATATGTTTGTGGTGCTGATGCCTGGGGAGGCGGAGGTGTTTTTGACGCCGGAGGAATTGCTGGAGAAACTGGCGGGGCTGCTGGGCGATCGCGCAGCGTCTCCAGCGGAGAATCGCCAGCCAGACCTGCCCCGCGATCTCCAGCGGTTTGCCACCGTGGCCGAGCAGGCCCAGCACCTGCGCGACACCGCCTGCGAGCTGGAGCTAGCCCCTGGTGAAGCCATGCAGTGGTACGTAGTGCGGTTAGAGAAATAGATCTTCTTGTCGAACTATAAGGGCGTTGCCGGGCAACGTCCCTACTGCTGCAATAGAAAAAGGGGAACATGGCTGACAGCCAGGCTCCCCTCTCCGACACAAATTTTCCGGCGCTAGATCTTGCCTAGCATAGTCTAGACCAGGCCTAAACGGCGATCTTACCGCCGTCGTTGCGGGTGATCACCACCGTGGCCGAGCGAGGGCGGGCATTGCCGCCGTCGGGCCAGTGGCTGGTGAACTCAGCTGGGTCGGTAGCCGAGCTGCTGTTTTCGCCGGGGTGCTGGATGTTGACGAAAATCACCATGCCGTCGGGCGATTCGGTGATGCCGGTGATCTCGCAGTCGCGTGGCCCCACCAAAAAGCGGCTCAGCACCGTGGGGCTGGCCGTCTGGCCCATGTAGGTTTTCACCTGCTGATCGGCATCGCCATTAAGAGGGACGGCTTTGTTATTGACCATTTTGGCTTCCCCGTCGCCGACGGTACCGGGCAGCGCCGCCAGCATCATGCAGTTGGTGGTATCGGTGATGTAGCCATCGTCGGTCTGAATCCACAGCAGACCGGGCACCGCCTCGCTGAACCACAGCCCGTCGGGGCTAGAGAAATCGTTCTCATCGGTCAACCCAGACAGGTTAACGTCAGGCTCGGCATTGGCTCGAGCCCCAAACAGGTACACATCCCAGCTAAAGGTGTCGGCGGCGGGGTTGCTGCCAGTTTCGCGCCAGCGGATGACGTGGCCGTTGACGTTGCCTTTGCTGACGGTGTCACCCTTGGCATCGGCATAGTAGCGAGGGTTGGCGGCATTGAGGGGGGTCTTGACGCCGCGCCCGCTGCTGCTCGACACATTGTTGGTCAGGGTGAGGTAGACATCGCCATTCACGGGGTTGACGCCACCCCACTCGGGGCGATCCATTTTGGTGGCCCCGGCGGCATCGGCGGCGATGCGGGCGTTGATCAGCACGTCAGCTTCGTCGGCAAAGGCATAGTCGGCATAGTTAGCGATGTTGGGGTTGCTCATGGTGAGGGGCAACCATTCGCCTGTGCCGTCATCGTTAAACTTGGCGACGTAAAGCGTCCCCGCATCCAGGTATTTGTCCCCGGCGGCCTGACCCCGCGTGGCATCGCGGGGGTCCCACTTGGCGGCGGTGACAAACTTGTACATGTACTCGTTGCGGGCATCGTCGCCGGAGTAAAACACCAGGGGCTGCCCCGCTACCGCCGCCGCTGGCCAGCAGCCTTCGTGGGCAAAGCGGCCGATCGCCGTGCGTTTTTGCGGCATGGCATTGGGGTTGAAGGGGTCAATCTCTACCACCCAGCCAAAGGTATTGGCCCCGTTGCGATAGTCTTGGTTGGCGCGGCTGGCGGTTTTGCTGACATCCCAGCGCTGATAGATATCGGTGTTGCCGGTGGCGTCAGCCCGTGACCAGTTGTAGCGGCCCGAGGTGGCGTTGCCCATGCCGTAGCGCTTAAAGGAGGCCAGTTCCTTGGCGGTGCGGGCCGTATCGTCTTCGCGGCGGTTGAAGTACCCAGCCCAATTTTCTTCGCAGGTGAGATAGGTGCCCCAGGGGGTGTAGCCGTTGGCGCAGTTGTTGAGGGTGCCGCGGGTCTGCTCGCCGCTGGGCGAAAAAGCTGTAGACAGCATCGGGCTGTGCCGAGCCGGGCCGCTGATCTGACAGCGGGTAGCGGCGGTAACGCGGTGGTTGTAGCGCGAATCGCGATTTATCTCGTAGGTGGATCCTTGCTTTACAACTTCCACTACGGTGACGCCGTGAGCGGCGACTTCTTTGTCGATTTCAATGGCCGGACGGGCCTCGGTGCTCTCAGGGCCATAGTTGGTAGGGCCGTTGGGGTGCACAAAGCCCAGGTCTTCGCAGACCTCGTGGTTGATACAGAGCAGGGCGCGATCGCTGCCGTTGGGTTCCCAGCCGTTGCCAGCCCGGTTCATGCCAAAGTAGTGCATGGCGTCGTGGTGGTCGCCCGCGCGCACCTCAAAGTCGTTGTCGGTGCCGTCGTTCTTGTAGGGGGTAACGTTGCGCTTGAGCGGGTCGCCCGTGGCCAGCAGCACTCGTGCGGTGTAGCCCTCGGGCACGGTCAGGATGTCGGCAATGCTCTTAGACACCGGGGAGAAGCTCAGTCTTAGATCTGACGTGGCGGCGGCGGCACCCCCCTCTTGCTTCACCGAATCGGCCAGAAAAGCCATACCGGTGCCCAGCATAGAGGCGGCCACCAGGGAAGAACTACCCTTGAGAAACCCGCGTCGGCCCAGGCGAGCCCGCTCTAAAACCTGATTAAACGAGTCGTTGTTGGAGGGATTGTGGTTCTCATCCTCAAAGTTGACCATCTTTTT
>JBBSLR010000429.1:0-3518 GCA_038255045.1 Phormidesmidales cyanobacterium | reverse complement strand
CTCTGGCCGCTGTACGGGGCGACCGATTGATCAGTCGGCCCCCCAGGTAGAGGCTGGCAGAGCTGCCGACATCGAGGTTGAGGGCATCGGTGCTGCCCAACTGAAGCATGATTTGAGCTAGCTGATCGAGGGTGGGGCCTGGGCCTAGGGGGCTATGGTGCACGGCCACCAGCAAAATTTCGCCAGTGGCGGTGACGCCGATGGCGCTGCGGGGGGCCGCCTGGGTGGCGAAGGCGCTACTAAACTGCTCGAGTCGGGCATCGAGCACGGTAGTGCGATCGCGCAGCAGCAGCGGCCCCCCGCCAATCACATTGGGGAATGGCGCTAGACTGGCGGGCAACGACTCAGACTCTAGGGCCACTGACTGCCCCAGGGGCAATGCCTGGGCCGCTGTGGCGTAGGAGCGCAGCGCCAGCAGATAACCGTCGGCGGGAATCGCTATGCCGTCTGGGGCGATGGTGCTGGCAGGCTGCTGGGCGGTGACGACTCCGCCGATCACCGTGACCACGGTTTCCCCCTCTAGAATGGGCCGATAGCTGCGTCCCCAGGCGGGGGTGTAGAGGCCAATGCCCGCCTGCACATAGCCGCTGTTGACGGTCTGGATAGGAAATATCTGCCCGCTGCCCGTGGTTAGCGCCTGCCGGAGAAACAGGCGCTCCATTCGCACCTGGCCCTGGTCGTTCCACCCCACCACGCCGCGGCTGAGGATAGGGCCTGAGATCCAGTCGTTGTTGGAGCGCACGGCCCCCAGGGGATACTGGTTGTTGCGGTTGAAAAAGCCAGCGTTGATGGCGGCGGTAGCCTGCCAGCGCTGGGCAATGGTGGTCAGGGGGGCGGTGCCCGTGGCCGAAGTGGGGTCGGGCCAGATGGGGCGCAGGGTGGCTTGGGTGGGATCAATTTGCAGCCAATAGACCGGGAATGGTTGTCCGGCAACGGATACATACCGCTGCTGCCAGCGCAATCCAGCGGCCCAGGCAATGCTGTGGGGCTGGAGGCGATCGGCGCGGATGTCAATCGCGATTTGGTGGGGGTTGGCCTGGGTGACCAGCTGAGGCGGGTGGCTAGCGCTGGCCTGGAGACGGGTGCCGCCAGGGACAGGGGTGGCGGTGAGCGCGCCGAGATAGGCCCCGGCCGGGGCGGCGATCGCAGTCTTCAACACCGCCTCATCAATGGCAGCCCCCAGGGTGAGGTTGAGGGCATCGGCGCTGTCGGTCAGGTGGGCGGGCGCTGGCCCAGATAGCTCTAGAATCAGCCGCTCACCGCCGGGCTGGGCCTCTCGGCGCAGGGCCACGATCTGGGCCGGGGGCGTGGTGATTTGCAGGGTGCCGCCCTGGTCGCCGCTTTGGGGCTGCACTTGCCAGCCGTAGCGCTCGGCTAGGGGCACAATGTCAAGGAAGCGATAGCCGCCCTGCACCCAGGCGGGGAGTTCTACGGTGTTGCCAGGCTGGGTGAACCACTGGACGGGCTGCCGCTCGGGCTGACTGCTGCTGAGTAGGGTAGCCCCCAGGTGATCGGTAACGCCATAGTCTGCCAGGCCAATATGGCCGTTGGTCATCATCCAGGGAACGGTGGCTGGGCTACCGTTAATCACGAGCGTTTGCCCCTGGGCCATTTGCCCCTGGGCCATTTGCATCTGGGCTATGGGGGGGGAGGCCTCGGCGATGCTGGCCTCAGCGAGCGGCGGGGGAACAGCCAGGGCGGTGGGGGATGCGATCGCACTCAGCAGACCGAGGCCGACCCAGCCTGCGGCTGCCCCGCGATAGCTCCAGCGAAAACTATTAGACATAGATAGCGCTAAGACGGGTGGTCTGACCATAGAAATTAGCGGTGATCGATTCTGATTTTTACAGGCACAAACAGCAGGTTTCGGGGTAACTTGCGCGGGATTTAGCGGCGATATTGAAACAATCGCTACCGTTACTGCCGTTTAATTCGAAGAAGCTGTAGCTAAAGACTGGCCCTAAGGTTTGTAAACTACTGATAAAGTCTGTAAATTACAGATTAAGTGCAGCTGCGCTGATGACTTGCAGCCGGGGGATGACCCTCAGTCTTTCAACTCCAGGTTAAGGCACGATTGAATTACACGATGAAGTTGGCAGGGAAGTTGGCAGGGAAGTTAGATGGCCGAGCTGTCGGCACTGCCCCCAAGCCGCCGCTCAGTTGCTTGACTCGCCTCTAGGTCAGATAGTTTCTCCCCAATCTTCTCTACTCTATAGGCCGTAGCTAAGCGATTTAATTTCGCCGCGGGGCAGGGCATGCTGCTAGGCTAGCTCTCCCAGCTAAGTTCTTGTCCACGCCCTTTTTTCTCTTCCTGTTTTCTCCTCCATGGGACGTACACCTGTGAATCAACCCTATCAATCTCGGCCGCACCTTCGTTCTGAATGGCCCAGTTCTGAATGGCCGAACTGGGGGCCGAAGTCGCTGGTCGAAGAGCGCGATGCCTGCGGCGTGGGCTTTTTGGCGGATCGCCAAAACCGCCCCAGCCACAGTCTAGTGACCAAAGCCCTAGCGGCCCTCGACTGCATGGAGCACCGGGGCGGCTGCTGCGCTGACCAAGACTCTGGGGATGGAGCCGGGGTGATGACGGCGATTCCGTGGGCCGTGCTAGACCGCTGGGCCGGGGAGCAGGGGCAGGGGGCGCTGGAGCGCGATCGCACGGGGGTCGCGATGATGTTTCTGCCCCATCAGGCCGAGGCGGCAGCGCTGGTGCGCGACACCTTCAATCAGGTGATCGCAGCGGAGGGGCTGACCTTGGTGGGGTGGCGCATTGTCCCGGTGCGCCCTGAGGTGCTGGGGCCGTTGGCCAAGCAATTTCAGCCGGGCATTGAGCAGGTGGTGATCGCCTCGGCTACCGCCACCGACGAAGCTCTGGAGCGGAGTCTTTACTTAGTGCGTCGCCAGGTGCTGCACCTGGTGGCCAAAGTTTTGGCCAACCCCGATGATCTGGCGGCCGCTGAGGTGGCCGGTCTGAAGGAGTTCTATGTGTGCTCCTGCTCCTGCCGCACCATCGTCTACAAGGGCATGGTGCGGTCGGCGGTGCTGGCGGCTTTCTACGATGACCTGCGCGACCCCGATTACGTCAGCGCCTTTGCGGTGTACCATCGGCGCTTTAGCACTAACACGATGCCCAAGTGGCCCCTGGCCCACCCCATGCGGCTGCTAGGGCACAACGGCGAAATCAACACCCTGGTGGGCAACATCAACTGGATGATGGCCCGTCAGGCGGATCTCTACCACCCGATCTGGGGCGATCGCTTTGATCTGCTCAACCCCATTGTCAACGCCGAGAACAGTGACTCTGCCAACCTCGACAATGTGATGGAGCTGCTGGTGCGATCGGGGCGTTCTCCCCAGGAAGCGCTGATGATGATGGTGCCTGAGGCCTACAACAACCAGCCGGAGCTAGACGCCTATCCTGAAATCACCGACTTCTACGAATACTACAGCGGTCTGCAAGAGCCCTGGGATGGCCCGGCGCTAGTTGTGTTTAGCGATGGTACCCAGGTGGGGGCGACCCT
>JBBSLR010000428.1:0-3519 GCA_038255045.1 Phormidesmidales cyanobacterium | reverse complement strand
TCTCTGGCCTACCGCTGGGCCGACTCGGTGGTGGAGTGGGTGATGAACCCAGTCGCCCAGCCAGAGCCGCTGGATTGCTTTCAAACCCAGCAAACCGTCTCTCGGGGTCAACTGCTGCGGCAGACGGCAGAATGGGTGGCCGCAGCGGTGCAAACGGGCCAGGTGGCCCCCCACGAGATCGCCATTATTGGGCCGGGGCTAGATGCGATCGCCCGCTACACCCTGGCCGAGATTCTGGCCGACAAAGGGCTACCGGTGGCCTCTCTGAGCGACCAGCGGCCCGTGATTCACTCGCCCCTGGTGCGATCGCTGCTCACCCTGCTGACCTTTGTTTACCCCGGTCTGGGGCGGTTGGCCACCGCCGAAGACGTGGCCGAAATGCTGGTGGTGCTGAGCCAAATTCCCCAGGCCGCAGCGGTGGGGCCGTGGTTTGAGTCGGTGCAAATCGACCCGGTGCGGGCCGAGCTGCTGGTCGACCACTGCTTTGCCCCCGGCCTTGAGCAGCCCGAGCTGTTGCCCGTAGAACGCTTCGAGCGCTGGGATCGCCTGGGCTACAAAGCCACCGAAGCCTACAGCCGCCTGCGCCAGTGGATTGAGCAACAGCGGCAGCAGCGGCGGCAGCGGCTCACCCTGGGGGTGATCAGCGTGCTAGACCGGGCGATTCAGACCTTTTTTTGGGGCGGTAGCCACCTGCCCCCCGACCAGCTGTCGGCCCTGCGAGAACTGATGGAAACCACCCAGCACTACTGGGCGGTGGAAGATCGCCTGCGCCAGGTAGAACCAAGACTGGGCAGCCCCGATCCGAGGTCGCTCAAAACCTCTCTGGAGCGGTTTATTGGGCTGCTGCGCCAGGGCACCGTCACCGCCAACCCCTACCCCGTAGATCCGGGGCGGGCGGTGATCATCGCCACGGTGTACCAGTACCGTTTGCAGCGATTGCGCCACCGCTGGCACCTGTGGATTGACGCGGGGTCGCCCCTCTGGCTGGCCGACACCAAGAATTTGCTGTTTGGCTATCCGCTGTTTTTGGGGTCTTACCGAGGCCGCCCCTGGAGCACGGCGGATCTTGACGAAATTCATCGCGATCGCCCCGAGCGGATTTTGCGCGATCTGCTGGGCCGGGTGAGCGATCGCGTGGTGCTGTGCCACAGCGAACTGGCCGTCAGCGGCCAAGAGCAGGCTGGCCCCCTGCTCACCCTGGTGGTTGCCAACAGCGAAGCATAAAAGTAGAGAGGGGGGTGCTGTTAGACAGCCTCTCCCCCGCTATTGTCGGCATTTATTCGGAATCTAGAATCAGAATCTAGCGGTTTAACGGTAGCGCTTCTTGCGCCGAGCTATAGCTTTGCGCTTGAGCTTTTCCTGGGGCGTCTCGAAGTGGCGACGACGCTTAACCTCTGAGAAAATCCCTGCCTTAGAGACCTGCCGCTTAAAGCGGCGTAGGGCCGATTCAATGCCTTCGTTTTCACCTACAACGACTTGTGTCATACGAAATCGCTTCTTTACTCCTTGGGCTGAACTGGTGAACCAACAGGTCAACAGACCCGCAAAATTTTTGCTGAATTGCCCTGGAACGGTTGAGCCACCTCCCATTGCTCCAGGCAGAGTCGTTAAAGCTGCGCAGCAGCCATTTTAGTAGTACCCGTCAGCATGCACGCACATACAGACAGCAAAAATGGGCATAGCTGCCCATTTATCCCTACCAGATTAGCATACAAATTCTACTCGTAAAGATGGTGCCAGTCTAGCTTTGAATCTGCCCTGGGCCGGTGATCGGGTTAGACCAGAGCGATCGCCTCAGGCGTCTGAGCTCATCGTCACCGACCACAAACTAGACCGCTTGACCCTAGTGGTCTTAGGCCGTATACGTCTTGGGTTTGACGAAGGGCAGATTGCCAATGCACAGGGCTTTCCCCAAGCGCTGTTCGCAAAAAGATTTTTCGTCGGGGGCGAGATCATCGTAGCTAATGTCTCGACGTAGGACGACGCCATTGTGCCCGGCTAAAAACCGGGGTAGCTCGTCGTACTCAATGGTGCGTAGGGTTTGAATATCGTAGGTGGTGTAGGTCGTTAGGTCAGGATCGCTAAAGTCAACGTCAATCACCGTGAGCACCTTCCAGGGCGGTAACCGGCTGTCGATCAGCGGGCGTGGCCCAGACCCCAAAATGCCAGTGTGCAGCAGTTGTAGCTGGCCCCGATGGCCAGGATAGTATGCGTGGTGGTGGCCGCTAATGTAGGTGTGCACGTTGTAGCGCTCTAGCAGGTGCCGCAGTTGGTCAGCGTTTTCCATCACTTCGCCGGGTTCGTCGCGCCCCACCGCCACCCCATAGAGGGGGAGATGGCTGAGCAACATCCGCGCCTTGGCCTGCTGGGCGGCCTCGCTAGCGAGGGCCTGCTCTACCCAGGCCAGCTTTTCTGCCGGAATGCGGCTCGACGAGCCATCCCAGGCCATGTAGAAGATACCCTGTTGCTCAAAGGTGTAGTAAAAAGGAAAGTCGGTGCGATCAATAAAGGTTACCCCAGGATTGTGGGCGGGGTCTTGCCAGTAGGCGGCGGCTAGGTCGCGCTCCTGCTGGAAGAGGAAATTTTTGTTGACGTTTAGGGCGCTGGAGGCATCGTGGTTGCCGACGGTGAACCCAAAGGGCACATTTTGCTGACGCAGAGGGGCCGCGATGTGGTCGTCAAAGGCTTGCCACATCGCGGTAATTTGCTCGGGAGTGAGGGAAGGGTTTTGCCCGGCTATCATGTCGCCGCCGCACACCACCAGGTCGGGCTGCCAAAAGGGCAGCAGCGCCATAGCCCGATCAATCTCGGGGTCGTAGGTGGTCGAGCCGTAGGCGCTGTTGAGATCGCTAATTACCACCAGGCGCACGTCTTTGCGGGGCGGGGTGGCCAGCCCTCCCGGCACGCTGGCCACCAGGGCCTGGGCCTCGGCAGACAGTTCTGGGGTGGCCCCTGGGTTTCCCCCTTCCCTCGCCTGGGTGGGTGCCACCTGCTCAGCGACAGAGGGCGCTGGGGTAGCTGGCTCAGAGAGCAGCACCTGCTGGGAGCAAGCAACCCCCAGGCTAAGGATCAGACCTAGACAAAAGCCGGTAAGGAAACGCTTAAGATCCATAATCTACTCGGGCCATAATCTACTCGGGCCACATAATCTACTCAGGCTGACCACAGGCATAAACTTACCCTATTCGTTCCCCCTTTGGGTGAGCAGGGAGAAGAGATTTCCTGAAAGGGCGAGGGGCAAATTTCGCCTGAGAACACAGAAATTTAGGCGGACTGAGGCAATTAATTATGGGTTGGCGATCGCCGGGTGCGGCAGTACTGCACCAGCGCCACAAATAGAGCCGTGCCCACCGCATACTTGAGGCCGTTGGGGATCCAGGTCTGGGGCGAAAAGAAACCCTCAATCAGCCCGGCGATCACCAGCATGGGAACGATGCCGTACAACAGCTGAGCCGCTTGCAGGCCGTAGTGCTTGAGGGCGTCAATGCGGCGGTAGGGGCCGGGCAGCAAAATGCCCCG
>JBBSLR010000427.1:0-3536 GCA_038255045.1 Phormidesmidales cyanobacterium | reverse complement strand
GACGCCGCCAGCGCGCTGTACGTTCGAGAGATACTCCATGTCACAAGGTCAAGGATTTGGGTTTGGGTTAGGCAAGATGAAGGAGCTGACCGAGGCCTTCAAGAAAGCCCAGCAGATTCAAGAGGGGGCCAAGCAGCTGCAGGAAGAGCTGGAGCAGATGGAGATTGAGGGAGAATCGGGCGGCGGCCTGGTGAAAGTCACCATGAGCGGCAACCAGGAACCCAAGCACGTGGTGATCTCCCCCGATGCCATTAACGAAGGAGCCGAGGTGCTCTCCGACCTCGTCACCGCCGCCATGAAAGATGCCTACGAAAAATCGACGGACACCATGCGCGATCGCATGGAAGTGCTCACCGGCGGCCTCAACCTGCCCGGCATGTAGGCCCACGGTGTTATGACCACCCGGCTTTTGTTTGTGTGCCTGGGCAACATCTGTCGCTCGCCCTCGGCTGAGAACATCATGAACCACTTGATTCAGCAGCGGCAGCTAGGCGATCAGGTGGTGTGTGACTCAGCGGGCACCGCCAGCTACCACGTGGGTAGCCCCCCCGATCGCCGCATGGCCCAGGCCGCCAAGGCCCAGGGCATTGAGCTGGTGGGGCGGGCGCGCCAGTTTGACCCGGCTGACTTCGACTGCTTTGACTACATTCTGGCAATGGATCGCGAGAACTATCGCGACATTGTGGCCCTTGCCCCCACCGGCCAGCACCGCGAGCAACGGCGCCAGAAAGTGCGCCTGATGTGCGACTTTTGTCGCAGCCACCCCGACCAAGAGGTGCCCGACCCCTACTACGGTGGCCCAGAGGGGTTTAACTACGTGATCAGCCTGCTGCAAGATGCCTGCGAAGGGTTGCTCGACCACCTCTTAGAGCACCCCGTTGCCACCTAGTGCCCTACCTACCTACCGCTGTGACCCCTAACGCCCTGGCCCCCCCATGATCTCTCCGATGCAGACCACCCGGCTATGGCTGCGGCGCAGCGCTGCTTTGACCTTGGGAATGCTGGGGGCCATGGTCGCAGCAGCTCCGGGCCATAGCGCCGAAGAGCTGATTGTCTCCTTTGGTATTTTGCAGCGCTCTATACCCATTGCCGATCTAGAGCGGTTTGCCACCACCGGCGAACTTACTACCCAGCTAAAGATCTACAGCCAGCAGCTTCAGATCTCCGCCAGCCAGCTGGAGCAATTTCAAGCCGTGCTCAGCACCCCGGCCACCATTAGCCCGGTGGCAGTGGCCCAGTTTCTCTACACCGAGCAGGGGGTGCTGCTGCTGGAGCAGCTTGGCCGGGTGGTGCAGACCCCTGTGCGCCAGGCCAACGTGCAGGCGCTGCGGGCAGCGCTGATTTTAGCCGCCGCCGACCCCAATGCCGGCTTTACCCTGGTAAACGTGCTCAAAGCCTACCCCACCGGGGTGATGCGCGTTGACCTGGCCGAGGGGCTGGCGATCGCCCAGGAGATCAACCAGGCGATTTTGCAGTCAGAGTCGGCCTTTGCCGAAGTGCGGGCGATCGCCCAGGCCGATGCCGCCGCCAACCCGGTCGATGCTGAGTCACTGCTGCAACTGGTGCAGAGCGAGCGCCAGTACAGCGCTGCTCGCATCGAGGTAGTGGTGCCTGGGGTGACTCGCTCAGCGCAGCTCTACTTGCCCGAGGTGGTAGCCGGGCGACGGGGCAGGCCGCCCCAGGGCTTCCCCCTAGTGGTGATCTCCCACGGGCTGGGGGGCACCAGCGCCAGCTATACCTACCTGGCTGAATATTTAGCCGAGGCTGGCATCGCGGTGGCCGCCCTAGAGCATACCGGCAGCAATGACCAACAGCTCTCTGCTCTGCTGACGGGGCTGTCGAGCACGGTGGTGCAAGACGAAGAGTTTCTGCGGCGGCCTCGGGAAGTATCTCTGACCCTCAATGCCCTCTCTAACCTAAACACCAGCCCTTCCCCCATTCGCGGACAGCTCAACCTCAGCCGGGTCGGGGTGATCGGCCAATCCCTGGGGGGCTACACGGCCCTGGCCCTGGCCGGAGCCACCTTTGACACTGAGGGGCTGGCTGAAGTCTGCCCACCGAGCACCCTTTCCTTTAACCCATCGCTGCTGTTGCAGTGTCAGGCGACCCAGGTGATCAACCCCGGCGTCAGCCTGGCCGACCCTCGGGTACGGTCGATTTTTGTCATCAACCCGATCGGCAGCGCCCTGTTTGGCGAAACCGGCTATGGGCAGATTGCGGTGCCGACAATGATGGTTGCCAGCACCGCCGACACCATCGCCCCGGCGTTTCCAGAGCAGCTTCGGCCCTTTACCTGGCTGACGGCCCCGGCCCGCTATCTGCTCATGATTGACCAGGGCACCCACTTCTCCACCATTGGCGATGTGGCCGCGGGCGACCAGCCGGTGGCCATTCCCCCTGAGATTATTGGGCTGCGCCCCGAGGTGGTGTGGAGCTATATGCAGGTCTTGAGCTTGGCCTACTTTAAGCTCACCCTAGAGGGCGACCAGCGGTTTGAGCCAGCGCTCAGCGCCGCCTTTGCCGCCGCCCTAGAAAATCCCCCCTATCCCCTCAGTCTGGTCAATGCCTCAGCCCTAGATCGCCTAGAGGCTGGCCCCGAGAATAGTGCCCCAGAAAACGCCCCAGAAAGTGCCCCAGAAAATGCCCCAGCAGGGCAACCTCCTGCCCCCCTTTCCCCGTAGGATGAAATCGGGCATTGTCCTGCTATGCTCTCAGAGGTGTGCGAGCCTGGGGTGGTATGAGTTTTGGTGCTGAGACGGCGACAGTGATTGGTTGGCGAGAATGGGTGGCCCTGCCGGTGCTGGGGGTTCACAACATCAAAGCCAAGGTGGATACCGGCGCCAGATCCTCAACCCTGCACGCCTTCAATGTGGAGCGATTTGAGCGCCATGGCCTGACTATGGTGCGGTTTCAAGCTCACCCAATGCAGCGCAATGACGATTACATCGTTGCCGCTGAGGCCCCCCTACTAGACGATCGCCTTGTCCGTAACTCTGGTGGCCAGTCAGAACTGCGCCCGGTAATCGAAACCTCGGTGCAGATGGGCAACCGCCTGTGGGCCATCGAGCTTACCCTGACCAACCGCGATGAAATGGGCTTTAGAATGCTGCTGGGGCGACAGGCGGTGCGCCGCCGCTACCTGGTCGATCCGGGACGTTCGTACCTGCAGCCCCTTCCTGACCAGCACCCTTTGGCCCCTGATCACCCCTGAGCTCTGCCATGAAAATCGCGATTTTATCTAGGGATGCGACCCTCTACTCGACCCGACGTCTAAAGGAGGCGGGGGAAGAACGCGGCCACGAGGTGGAGGTGATCGATCACCTGCGCTGCTACATGAATATCACCTCCCACCAGCCCAAGGTGATGTACCAGAGCCAGCCCCTGGTGGATATTGATGCGGTGATTCCCCGCATTGGGGCGTCGAACACGTTCTACGGTACGGCGGTGGTGCGCCAGTTTGAAATTATGGGGGTGTTTACGGCCAATACCTCCATGGCGATCTCCCGATCGCGCGATAAGCTCAGGTCGCTTCAGAT
>JBBSLR010000426.1:0-3538 GCA_038255045.1 Phormidesmidales cyanobacterium | reverse complement strand
GACGGCGACGACGAAGCCGAGGCCGTCGTCGATGACAATTTGACCGACATCGATGGCGGCTCACCCTACGGCCTCGACAAGCTGCGCGGGGTGTCCATGAAGCAGTTCAAAGACCAGCTCAACCGCCTCGGCATTACCCCAGAGTCGGGCTGCTTTAAGTCAGTCGAACTGCTGCAATATCCCGGAGCGAGTCTCTTTATAGAGCGCCGCCTGCGGGCCTTCTGGCAAGAATTTGGGTCTACCCGCATTCCCCACGCCGTTTACTTCGTCTTTGGCCTTCAGTCTGGGGGCAGTCGTTCTGCCGAATTTAAACAGCAATACGCCGAAGCAAAACTTTGGATCGCCAACTGGTTTAAGGAGAATTTAGCCCATGAGTAACGCCGTCAGAATTCCAAAACCGCCCCAGCAAAGAGCGGGCAATGGCCGCATTAAATTAATCACGTTTGTAGCCACCGTCGGAGCCGTGGCTCTCACCGTTTTTGACGCCAAAGTTTCATGGGATGGCTTTAGGCTGATGGCCCTGCCCGAGTACGTGCCCCTGGTTTTGGCCCTGCTGATTTTTGTCGTGCAGCTGTGCTCTGGGGCCGTCCAGCAGCTGGGTATGAACCCTTTCTATGGCGTCGGCGGTAGCCCCCTAATGGATTTTATTTGGCGGTGGGTGCTGGTGTCGGTGTACGTAATTGACATCGGCAGCAACGCGATCGCCTTTAACGTACAGAGCTACCTAACCCCAGCGGCGATCATGTTTGCCCCCGTCGAATCTCTCACCATGGCCACGGTGCGACTGCTGCTCGCGGCCCTGCTCACCTTTGGCGACGAGATACTGCTGCGCCAGGTCGATCGCCTCGACCTGGGCAGCAAAGCCAACGCCGCCGCCGCCCGCAAACTGGCCATCGACCAAGACGCCTACAACCGTTACCTAAAGGGTTACAAAACCCGCGCCCTAGCCCAGGCCGACACCGCTGGCGAACATGCCCACGTCGATTTTGACTGGATGAAGGAGGCCCACGAGTGAGACACCTCCGCCTGGTGGCCACCGCCCCAGCTCGCGCCTGGGCCTGGGGCCAGCGCTACCCCTACGCGGCGATCAGCTACGGGCTGATCTTGCTGCTCGGGGCCTGGGTCAGCCGCCCCCTACTGGTCATCATCGCCGCCGCCGCCATCATCAGCGGCCTAGTGGCCATATTCCGCCCAGAGTAAGCTCAAATCACCACACCACACCCCTGGCTACCGCTGGGGGTGTTTTTTATCGCCTATCCCTACCGTTGCGCCAAATCAATTAGCACCACGATGAAGGCCGTCGCCGTGGCCAGCAGCACCACCCGGTAAAGCCTGCCCGCCACCGTGGTGCCACTGATAAACCACTGGGCCACCAGATGCGCCGAATCGCCTATGGTGCGAGCTGGCGGCGGCGCTGGTGGTGGTGGAGCAATGACCACCGGCGTAGTGCTAGCAATGGTCGGCGGGCCCAGCTCCAGCTCATCAGGCACTGTATCCTGGGCATTCTCAACCACCTGTATCCTCGCCCTAGGCCCCAGGTCTAGGCGATCGCCCACTGCGATCGGCTGGGGCCTGCGTGGTGGCTCCAGCCGCTTTCCGTTTAGATAGGTGCCGTTCTCGCTCTTTAGATCCGAAATTAGCCAGCCGTCGTTGGCGTAGGAATAACTAATCGCGGCATGTTTGCCGCTTATGGTGCGTAGGTTCAGCGTTATATGGGCCGTGGGGCTGCGGCCTAGCAACCACTCCCCCGATTCTTGGTCTGGGGCCACCAGCTCATAGTCGATGCCCGCCCAAATGGGATCGCCAAATTCGGGGGCAAAGAAAAGCGTGAGCTTGTGTGTGCTGTCATCAGCCATCAGAGAAAGTCACAGGGGCCACGTCCTCTACAACGGAGAATCCTTCGGGGGCGATGTGAACGATGACGAGCGTGGCCAGGTAGGGCGCGATCGCCCCCCAGTTATCTTCAGGCAACAGGCAATCGGTGAGCAAGTCAGCATTCAGTACCAGGCGATTATCGGTCGTGGTGCGAGGGCTTAGGCCCAGGCCTGGGGGTAGAGCTGCTGCGATGGCATCGAAGGTTTGCTGATTCGGCACCACTAGATAGAAATCCTTCAGCCAGTCTCGTTGCTGCTGAGTGAACCCATCTGGGCTAGAGCGCAGGTGCGATCTCATTATTGCGCGGGCATCAGCGTCAAGCGTGGCGTAGCTTAGGCCAGGGTTGGTGAGTAAATAGCCGTGGAGATCTTCAGGTGTCATGACCATATACCCGCAGCCATTAGAGTTTTTGTTGACGCATCCAGCTGCAAAGCCTGCGCCTCAGTCATCCCAAAGCCATGCAAAAGAATAGAGAGGGTAGCATTGCTGCTTCCTAACGCGCCCCTGCCGTAAAAAGTAAGGGCTGAATTAGTTGTAAGTACCGCAGTATTCGCTACCACGGTTTTACTAGAGCCTAGGTAGTAATCAAAACTTTCAGAGGTTATCCTGTTTACACTTACTACAAAGTTTCCAATACCTTGAGAAGATGTCGAGGGTGTCCCCGTAACGGTGGCACCTTTGGCCCTAGTAGCACCAACGTGACTAAACAAAATATCCCCCGCATTGCCCCCAGCAGAGCCAGCAAAAACCGCTGAAGCATCTAGTGTTCCTGTCCCGACTTTGTAAACTCCAAAATAAAAGTCATTTATAGGAGTCGTATTGAGGGTGGTGCCTATCATCTGTACATACTTGCCAGATGCAGACTGTCCCGTAAGCCCAGAGGCTGGATTGTAGTCACCTGAGACAAAGCTGAAAAACTGTTCACCACTACCCTTAATCCCTGGCCCCAGATAATTAGAAACCCACACCTGGGGCTTGATATAAAGTAACTTTGCGAAAGCTCCAGAAGCTTTTGCATTGGCAACCCAAGTATTCCAAGCTGATTTATTTTGAGCAATGGCGGCTGAGTTAGGGCCAAAGTTATAGCCCGCGCTCTCGTAGGCCGTAAACCAGGATTGAGCATCGGGGTCTATCGTCTTTGACCCAAATCCTGAGAGGGTTGGCAAGTAGAGCATTAGACCACGCCCCCGCTAATCACAAACGTGTTCGCCACTGGACAAAAGATAGTGGCCGTCGCCCATTGCTTAGCCGTTTTGAATGCCGCCTCAGAGTTGGCCCTAGTCGTTGAGGCCGCTTGAGTGAGAGTAATTTGCCCCGCCGCCCCCTGCATGGTCGCACAGCTAAAGCCAGCGCCTAGGCCCGTTGCAGTGTTCAGGGCGATGGCTGTGGCACTGGTGAAATACAGCACACGCCCATTATCAGAGGCTTGCAGCGTGTAGCTAGTACCGGTGATGGTGACAACACCGGCACTAGAGAGCGGGTAGGCGCTAGCGCTGCCCGTGTGGTTGGCCCTGTCCCGGTCTGCGAGGCTGGCCGCTGCCTCTCTGGTGTTGAGCTGCGCCGTGGTTTCCGCATCGCTAATCCCATACCCCGCCAGCGTCGTAGGGCTGCTGGTAATTGTGCTCCAGGCTTGGGTGTGAGCTGAGGGGGCAAACGTCGAGGG
>JBBSLR010000425.1:0-3551 GCA_038255045.1 Phormidesmidales cyanobacterium | reverse complement strand
TCCCGCCATCCCGATTGAGCTAAAAATTTGTCGAGTAACGGTTTAGCTGTCGTGACGTTCCATAACGGGTTGCTCCCCAGAGCGCGAAAACGGAGCTGTGGCAAGCACCCTCTAGGTAGTTTTAGTCGCTGACGTTCTGTCGCTATGGTTCAACCTGTCCCCTCTACAGACAGCGGTATTGCCGGACCGCCACTGGCCCCGGCCCCTCTCCCACTTGGGCTCGATCTCTCGGCGGTACTTGAAACCCTAGATCAGGGTCTGGTGGTTTGCGATCGCGACCAAACCATTACCTTGGTCAACGCCGCCGCCCGCCGCTTACTGGGCCTGGGAACTGGCGAACTGACCGCCGCTAGTCTGGCTGAGAAGGTGAGCATTTACATACCAGGCGATCGCACCCCGCTGCCCAGCGATCGCCTGCCCCTGTGGCGGGGGCTAGAGGGCGAAACCCTGGGCGATTTGGAGCTGGCGATCGTACATCCTCAGGGCGATCGCTACCTGGTGCTGGTCAACAGTCGCCCCCTGCTCGACGCTAGCGGCCAAACCCTGGGGGCGGTTATGGGCCTCTACGACATCACCCAGCGCTCCCGGACCGAAACCGCCCTGAGGGCCAGCAATCAGGGACTCCGCACCCAGGCCCAGCAGCGCATGGAAGACTTGCGGGCCGTCAATCTTCAGCTCCAGCAGGCCGAGGCCACCCTGCGCCTCTTCTACGACCTGCCGTTTTTGGGCATGGCTATTATTGCCGCCGATACCCAGACCTGGGTGCGGTTCAACGATCATCTCTGCGACATGCTGGGCTACAGCCGCAGCGAGATCCAGCAGCTGACCTGGGCTGACCTCACCCACCCCGACGACCTACCCCCGGCCCGCGACCAGTTTGCTCAGCTCGAAGCCCGCACCGACGATAGCGGCACACTCGAAACCCGGTTTTTGCGTAAAGACGGTCTGATCATCTACACCTCCCTAGAGATTAAGGTCATTCTCAAAGACGACGGCAGCACCGACTTCTTTGTCACCACCATCAAAGACATCACCCAGCGCAAGCTGGCCGAAGCCGCCCTGATGGAGAGCGAAACCCGCTTTCGCGCCACCTTTGAGCAGGCGGCGGTGGGCATCGCCCATATGGCCCCCGATGGCCTGCTGCTGTGGCTCAACCCTGCGCTGGGTGAGATTCTCGGCTACCCTCATCATGAGCTGATTGGGGAATCCTTCCACGAGAGCATTCACCCCGACGACCGGGCCGACGACCAGCGCTACCTCGACGAGATGTTGCAGGGCCAGCGCCAGAGCTACACCTGGCAGCAGCGCTACTTCTGCCAAGATGGCCGCTTAATTTGGGCCAATCTGACGGTGTCGCTGGTGCGCGACCCGATGCAGCAGCCCAAATATTTCATTGTGGTGCTGCAAGACATCACCTTGGCTAAGCAGGCTGAAACTACCCTTCAGCAGTACGCCCACCGCCTGCGGGGGCTACACGATATGGACCGGGCCATTCTCACTAACTTTGAACCCCAGGACATTGCCCAGTCTGCCCTGCAGCTGCTCAGCCAGCTGCTCAGATGCCCTCAGGGCATGGTCGCCCTGTTTAACAAAGACATCCATCTGGGCGAAATTTTGGCCAACACCAGCAGCCCCACCCCGACCACCGCCCCTCTATTTCCCCACCGGTTGGTGCTACCCATAGAAGATTTTGTCCTGGCCCAGAGCCCCCCCTCCACCTTAGTTGTTCGGATACAAAGCCCTGAGCAGCTGACATCGCCCCCAGCCGTTTTGCAGCGGTTTACAGCGACCCCGGTACAGTCGGTGATGACAATTCCTCTGGTGGCCAACGGGGATGTAATCGGCGAGATTACCCTGACCTCGCCGCACCCGGCCCACTTTAGCGACGACCACGAGCAAGTTGCCCAAGAGGTGGCCAACCACCTGGCCATTGCCCTGCAAAATGCCCGCCTGTTTGAGCAGGTCAGGCACGATCGCGCCCGCCTGCATGCCCTCTCAAGCCAGCTATTAGAGGCCCAGGAAACCGAGCGGCGCTTTTTGGCCCACGAACTGCACGACGAGGTGGGCCAGGCCCTCACCGCCGTCAAACTCAACCTGCACCGCCTTGATCGCATCGTTGACAGCACCAAAGCCAAAGCCCCCCTGCAAGACTGCCTCTTGATCGTCGATGGAGCGCTCCAGCAGGTGCGCGACCTCTCCCTTGACCTGCGCCCCTCTATGCTCGATGACCTGGGCCTGGTACCCGCCCTGCGCTGGTACATCAACCGCCACGCCGATCGCACCGGCCTGCAAGAAACCCTGGTGTGCGACCCGCCCCCCGAGGGGCTGCCCGCTGCCACCGAAACCGCCTGCTTTCGCATTGTGCAGGAGGCCCTGACTAACATTGCCCGCCACGCCCAGGCCCAAACCGTCACCATTACCCTGGGGCAAACCAACCACACCCTGCACCTCTCCATTCAAGACGACGGGGTAGGGTTTAACCTGGAGGCTATTGGCCAGGCCAAAACCGAAGGCACCAGCCTGGGCCTGCTGGGCATGGAAGAACGAGGCCGGCTAATCGGTGGGCAGTTGACGATCATCTCTGCGCCGGGAGAGGGCACCCAGATTTCGCTGCGGGTGCCGATTCGGGCTTAAGGGAAGGTGTCGGGGGCAAGGACCATGGGCACATCTCGTTTGTCAGTGAAGTGGGCCTAGGCACCACCTTTACTGTTGTTTTACCCCTTTTACTATGGAGTGACCCTCATGGCTAAGATTCTGGTGATCGAAGACAAAGCTGGGGTACGCGACAGCATCGTTGATATTCTCAACGCCGAAGACTTTATCGTTGACAGCGCCGCCAACGGCGAAGAGGGCCTGCGCCAAATTCACGAGTTCAAGCCCGATCTGGTAATTTGCGACATCATGATGCCCGTGCTCGACGGCTTCGGCGTCTTGAAGCAGATTCGTCAAGATCCCGGCTTGGCCACCCTGCCCTTTGTGTTTCTTACCGCCAAGGCCGAACGGGTTGACTTCCGCGACGGTATGGACCTGGGGGCCGACGACTACCTCACCAAGCCCTTTACCCGCGATGACCTGCTGCGCATGATTCAAACTCGCCTGGGGGCCCAGCGGGCGGTCGAAGAAAAAAACCAGTAGCCGCTCTGCGCTCTGCGCAGAGCCCTGGTCAAGGGCTGGGTGTCAGTGGCTTAGGGAGGGCCAATCTGCAATGTGCCGAGATCTATTAGTCCTTCTTGATTGGGGGCGATTTCAAATTGCAGCGGGGCGCGATCGCGCAGTCTGATCTCATAGCGCCCTGGGGTAAACCCCAGCAGGGCAAACCGGCCAATGCGGTTGGTAAAGAGGGGTTGGGCCGCCCAGTCGGCATCTGACAATGAGACCACCTCGCCCGCCTGCAACCCCAGAGGTGCCCCGGCTTCATCCACCAGCACGCCCCGGACAAACGCCGAAGCTTCGGTACCGGCCATGATGAGCGTACCGCTGCGGTAGCTGGGCATAATCACATACTCATCGGCTCCCAGGTCGTAGCCTAGGGGGGCTTCTGGGGCATCGAG
>JBBSLR010000424.1:0-3554 GCA_038255045.1 Phormidesmidales cyanobacterium | reverse complement strand
TGGCCAGAGAGCAACGGATGCAACGGTTTTCTCTCATAGGCTTTGGGGGTTTGGTTCTGCTCTCGGCGGAGCTGGCCGTACTCATTCATCGAGTGTCACCCCTGAGAGAGCCCAGCTTTGAAGTCAACAGCGCCAACGCCGGTACCTTAGTGCCCTGGTTACAGTGGGTGCCTGAGACCACCTGGCTGTGGGCCAGCTTTACGCTAGCCTTACTGCTGGCGATAAGTTTGACTTGGGTACTCTACCAGCGGAGCCAAACCCCAAAGCAGCCCAGTCGCAAACGCACCAAAACTGCGTTGTCCCAGTTGCCTGAGCCAGCGCAGTCGTTGCAGGGATGGAGGAGGTTCTATACCGCTCTCTGCTGGGCGGGGTTTGCCGCCAGCCTGTTTACCATCCTGCAAATTTTATTTTTGGGCTACCTCTTTGTTCAGCACATAGTCGACTAGGCTTACCCAGCCCCCCTAGCGAAAGGCATCAGGGTTGAGGGGCCGCCCGCCGGGGCCGCCGCCGCTGAGGCGAGCGCCAGTACCGCCATCGTTAGAGTCTAGAAAGGGCTTGAGGTTAATGCCCTGGCTACGGCTGGGCAGGTTACCCCCAGAGGAACTGGGCAGGCCTAGAATGCTGCCGATTTGCCCAAGGATATCGCTGTTGCCGCCAGTAAAAGTGGTGACCCCCTGGGTCTGGTCGCCTCGGTCGGCCACGGCCAGATTGTCAAACACGCGATCGCGCGTCAGCATCGGGTCTTGGTCGGGGGGAACCGTAAACACAATGCGGCAGCCGGGGGTGGATTCAGTCGTCACACAGACAATGTTGTAGCCATTCTCCACGGAGGTTTCTAGGGCTAAGAGACCGTCGGGGCGATAGCGCTCTAGGCGGGCGCTAATTTCGGCGCAGCGGCGCTCGGCGGGCCAGGCGCTGCCCAAGTCTTGGGGCACCGCCCAGGGGTAGGCCTGCCCCGGCTGGCTGGTGGGGGCATACATCACGGTGTACTGACCGTCTTGCACCTGGCAGGTAAAGCGGGGGCTAGTATCGGCCTCCGCCGGGATATTTTCGGGCGTCCCCTCTGGGGTTTGGGCCAAGGCCGCTGGCCCCGCTATGGGCGCAGTTAAAAGAGCGGCGGCTACCCCGCCCATGAGCAATGTGGCGCGGTTAGTGATCGTAGAACGGCCCATGGTGTGCTGTCTCCAAAGTCAAGTAGTGTGAGTGCGTGTTTGCCCAGGGTTCCCCATCCGTGGTGGTTTAGACCATGGGGCAACGTTGTTTAACCCCCAAACGGGCGCTGATTTATTACTGATCCATTTGTGTACGCGACGCGATCGCCATCCCCCTTGTTCCCTTACCGCCTGCCCACCCACCCAATCCCCACTGCCCCTTGCAATTCTAAAAAATGTGCGTATCCTTAATTATGCTCCAGGCTCACGCTGTATTTAGGCTAGCTCGACCGGGTTCTAACGCTGCATCTAGCGTTTGCTGACAAAAAGCTAGCCCTTTCAACCGCCGCTACTCACACCGCACCGAGGGAAATAGCACCCATGGAATACCCTACCCAGGTTTTTTTATCGAGTCGAACCTCCCTAAGCCATCGCCTGGGGGGCTGGGCAGGCGCTGGGCTAATGGCATCGACGCTGCTAATTATGTGCCCTGCTGCCCAGGCCGACACCCTGGCCGCCTGGCAGTTTGACCCAGCCAGCCAGCAGTTGACCCTGACCCTGCCCAGCGGCGTCACCCCGCAATACACCGTAGAGCGTGACCCGGCCCGCGTCGTGCTCACCATTCCCCAGACCCAGGTGGGGTCGGTGACCACCCAGCAGGCCTACAGTGGTGCCGTCAGTGGTGCCGTTAGCCAGGTGAGCCTCAGCCAGGTCAATGCCGACACCGTTGTGGTGCTAGAGCTGGCTCCCAATACCGTACTTGCCGCCGAGGGGGCTAGTCTGGTGGCCATCGCGGCGGGTGACCAAACCCGCTGGGTGCTGACTGCCCTGGTCGCGCCCTCGGCCATGCCCTCTGTGGCAACCGCCCCCGGTATGATTGTGGAACTGCCGATGATACCCGGCAACGACCCGAGGCTGGGCTTTCCAGAAGCTGGCACCGGGCGGCTGAGCACCTCGGCGGCCAATCTGATGCTGCCCAGCGATATCAACAATCTGACCAATCTGCCCGAAACCTTGCCCGTAGACCCCTTTAACCTAGGGCGGCCAGGGGAGCAGGTGTCGGTACCCAGCCTGGCCGAGCTAGACGCAGCGATCGGCCCCGTGGCGATCGCCCCCCAGCTAACGGCTCCATCTTCAGAACCACCTGCCACGGCGGCCCAGCCAGCCGCTGTCGGCACGTTGCCCCCGGCAGCGCCGCCCGCCGGCACAGCATCCGTGCTAACCCTGGAGCCGCCACCGCTAGCAGCGGGCATTACCCCCTCTGCGCCAGCAGCGCCCGTGGCCACCATTGACGCTGAAACTAGCGGCATACCCATTGCGGTCACGCCCCCAGAGCTGCCAGCGGCAGAACGGCCTCCGACCACAGCCCAAGGGCAGGTGCCTGAGGCGATCGCAGTAGAACCGCTGCCCGTTAACGCTCCTGCGGCCAGCGGTTCGGCAGTGATTGCGACCAACCCACCAGCGCTGCCCCAGCCGGAGGTGCTTGCCCCCGGGCAACCCGGTATCCCCAATGACATTGGCCCTAATGCTATTGGCCCCAACGTCATTGGCCCCAACGTCATTGGACAAGAACCGCCGCCGGTAGCCACGGTGCCCGTGGAGCTAAACGCCCCCAACCTGCTGGCGGTGCCCACCGCCCCTAACACCACCGCCCAGGGCAATGTTTTACCACCTGAGAACACCCTGGAGTTGGCGGCAGCGGGCCAGATCATTCTCTTTGGCACCCCTCTGCCCAACGGCGGTCAGGCCGCCTACCCCGACGCCATCACCCCACCCCCGGCAGAGCGGCCCTACTCCCCCGACACCCTGATAGCAGCGGGTACGGTCTTAGAGCTGCGCTACGTGGGCAACGAGGCCCTCAATTTAAACACCAGCTCTAGCCAAAACCAGGTGCTGCTGCTGGCCCAAGACATTCGCGACCCCATCACCAACGGCGTTGTCGCCCCGGCGGGCAGTCAGCTGATCGGCCAGTTTGAGTCAACTCCCCACGGCCAGCAGTGGGTGAGCAAAATGCTGATTGCCCCCGCTGGTCAGCAGGTCGCCTTCTCGACTATTTCTGACTACATCATCGGTACCCCCGAGATCAGCCCCCCTCGCGTGGCCGCTGGGGCTGGGCTAGGGGCACTGGCGCTGCTGCTGGTCACGGGCCTGAGCGGCATTGGCCTGATCGGCGGTGCCATAGTCGGGGCAACCACGATGGTGGGCACCGCGCCTCAGCACATTGTGATTGAGCCTAACCAGATGATTCAGGTGCAGGTGATGCAGGATATTCCCCGCGCGAGTCCCATTGCTTCGGCTCCGGAGAACAGCCGTGAGTGGGGGGCTGGGGGCTGGTAGGGAGGGTGGATGAGTAGGGAGCGTGGATGAGTGGATGGGTAGGTGAGTGGATGGGTGGGTGAGTTG
>JBBSLR010000423.1:0-3558 GCA_038255045.1 Phormidesmidales cyanobacterium | reverse complement strand
GGAACCTGCCCTGGAATTAACGAAATCCGCCCTGCCCGAAATCCCCTTCACCGGGGCGGCGATGAAGGCGGTGGAAGACCAGCTCGATGCCCTCACCTGCGCCTACGCAGCGGCCCACTGGTGGGTTTGGGGCATGGAGCGGAACTGGGTGCTGGGGGATGTGGGTGAAGGTTACATTGTGGTGCCCGCCCCATGTAGAGCGGACAATTTCGGAGGCGATCGCCCGAAGCCAGTTGTCTGAACGTACAATAAATTGCATAAAAGCGCAAAAGATTGCTTTTTCATGCAATTTATTGCATCTGCGATCAATGCCGCCTGTCTCCCATCCCTTTCAGAAAGGCTTGTTGGTTGTGTTGATGCACTACAACGACCACGCCCCGCCCCATGTGCATGTTAAGTACCAGAACGACTATGGGAGCTACCGGATTGAAATTAAATCTCGCCAGTGGATGCAACCTGGCAAACCGCTGCCGCTAAAGCTAAAGCAGTTGATCGAAGCTTGGGTAGAAGCCCATGAAGAGGCGTTGCTAGAACAGTGGCAGCGAGCGGTGCAAAACGAGACAGTCGAAATTGTGGGTTAAGGGTAATGAAGTGGCAAGCTTGGCAGGCGCTGGCAAATGACGAATCCTACTGGCAAAACGCCCCAGAAAAGGGCCTGTTAAAGGCTGAATGGCTGGGCGACTATTGCCTGCGGCTATGGTTTGAAGCATTACTGGATGTCGAGATCTACGAGCTCGACTTTTATGCGCTGTTAATTGAAGAAGACCCTGGCTCAGCGCTGTTGCCTCTGCGGGATCAAGAGCGATTCCAGTTTGTGAAAGGAGACTACGCTCTGGTTTGGCCCAATCCCGACACTGGGGCTGACGACGGGGCAGCGATCGACCTGGCACCCGAGTGCGTGCGATTCTTTTGCGAGCGTTACGGTAAGTTGGTAAAACCTGCTCAATCCGTAGCAGTTGCTTAGAGCGTCTGAGCGATGCCAGGTCAAGCTCGGGATCGGTCGTTTTTCCCCAGCAAAACTTCACTTCTGGACTTGGATTTGGTTTATCTATCACTTTCGTTTTTAAGGGCCTATCTGCTTAAACCATGCCTAAGCCTTTAGATATCAACGGTTTTCTGCAAGGCTCTGGCCCCATTCTCGACGTGCGCAGTCCGGGGGAATACGAGCACGGTCACATCCCCGGCGCGGTAAGCTTTCCCCTATTTACCGACGATGAGCGCGCCCAGGTGGGCACCTGCTACAAGCAGGTGGGCCGCGAGGCAGCGGTGGAACTGGGCTTCGACATCGCTGGCCCCAAGTGTGGCGAGTTTATTCGCGCGGCCAAGGCTTTGGCCCCAGACCGCCGTCTGCGGGTGCACTGCTGGCGCGGCGGCATGCGCAGCGGCGGCATGGGCTGGATTTTAGAGCTGGCCGGGTTTACCGTCCACACCCTGGAGGGGGGCTACAAAGCCTATCGCCGCTGGGTGCGGGAAACCCTGGCCACCCCCAAGCCGATGGTGATTCTGGGCGGCATGACGGGCAGTGGTAAGACGCAGATTCTCCACGCCCTGGCGGCTCTAGGGGAACCAGTGCTGGATTTGGAGGGGCTGGCTAACCATCGGGGCAGCAGCTACGGGGCGCTGCTGCTGCCGCCCCAGCCCTCGACGGAGCACTACGAAAATCTGCTGGCGGGACAGTGGGCCGGGCTTCCTGGCGATCATCCTATTTGGCTAGAGGCCGAGAGCAGCCGGGTGGGCACCTGCCGCATTCCCAGCGAGCTGTTTGCCCAGATGGAGGCAGCCTCGGCGGTGGAGGTGGTGCGATCGCTCGACGAGCGGCTAGATCTGCTGGTGGATATCTACGGCGAAGCCGACACCGTAGGGCTGGTGGACGCAACCGAGCGGATTCGCAAGTGGCTGGGGGGCGATCGCACCCAAACCGCCGTCACCCATATCCAGTCCGGTGACCTGCGAACCGCCTGCGCCATCATTCTCGACTACTATGATCGTGCCTACCGCTACGACCTCCAGCGGCGCGGCAAAGTCATTCCCCAGGTGGATATTGCTGGCCTGTCACCCCAGGTCAGTGCCCAGCTACTGATTGACAAACTTTCCCACCTTCATTCAGATCCTGTAGACGCTGTTGCGGCAGGGTAAGGCTAACAAAAAAGCCGTCGGCATCTGGTGCCGGCGGCTTTAGTTATCTATGGCTAATCTATGGCAAATTTGCCTAGGAGTTGGGTTGAGCGGTGACGTTGGTAGCGCCATCAACGCCCATGGCGACTTTCTTCGCCTGCTCTAAAACGCCAGCGGCATCGGGGTTGTACTTTAGCACCACGGTGGAGCCGGTTTGGGCTACCCACAGGCCCACACTGTCAGAAATGCCGGCTTGGTCAAAGGCTAGAGCGACCCGCTTAGCCAGACCGCTTTCATCAAATTGGCCATCCAAGCCCACCTTGGCAGCATCGATAGAGGCAGTGGTGGCCGCCTGCTTCACGTTGATTTTTGGGGTAGCCTTAGCTTTTTCTTCTTCTTTTTTGCCGAACAGTTTGCCTAAAAAACCCATGACCTATCTCCTAATGAATCTAATGAATTAGAAATGAATCAAACTGGTTTTGCCCAGTTTTGCCCAATTTTGCTCTGTGCGGCCTAGCTCTGGAAAGGGCTGGTCACCCTTGGCCGGAGGATCTGGCCGCACCAGGTTGGAACCTACCAGGAAATGCTAAAGGATTGATAAAGGGGTGCCAAGCGCCATTAGATACATACAAGGGCCAGTCATAAGTTAGTCATCAGCCAGTCGCTAAGAACAGGGCGGTGGTCTAAAGGGCAAGGGCTTTGGGCTAAGATAGAAAGCTGGCAATTCGTTTGTCAGGGTTTCATCAGCCATCACTTCACCGTCATTGCCCATAGGTCAGCCATGAGTAAGGGTACGTTGTTCGACAAAGTTTGGGATTTACACACCGTAGACACCCTGCCCTCGGGGCAGACCCAGCTCTTCATCGGTCTGCACCTGGTGCACGAAGTCACCAGCCCCCAGGCCTTTGCCATGGTGCGCGAGCGCCAGCTGACGGTGATGTATCCCCAGCGCACCGTGGCCACCGTCGACCACATCGTGCCCACCGAGAACCAGGCTCGCCCCTTTGCCGACCCCCTGGCCGAGGCGATGATGCAGGCCCTGGAGCAAAATTGCCAGGACTACGGCATTCGCTTCTACAACATTGGCTCGGGCAGCCAGGGCATTGTCCACGTGATTGCGCCGGAGCAGGGGCTGACCCAGCCGGGCATGACGATCGCCTGCGGCGATAGCCATACCTCTACCCACGGGGCCTTTGGGGCGATCGCCTTTGGCATTGGCACCAGCCAGGTGCGCGACGTGCTGGCCTCCCAAACCCTGGCCCTGGGCAAGCTCAAGGTGCGCCGCATTGAGGTCAACGGCGAGCTGCCCCTCGGCGTCTACGCCAAAGATGTCGTGCTGCACATCATTCGCAAGCTGGGGGTAAAGGGCGGCGTGGGCTACGCCTACGAGTTTGCCGGGACGGCGATCGAGGCCATGTCAATGGAAGAGCGCATGACCCTCTG
>JBBSLR010000422.1:0-3559 GCA_038255045.1 Phormidesmidales cyanobacterium | reverse complement strand
GAGGCGAGCGGCCCAGGTGGTAGAGGGTATGGGGGCGGCAGCAGGGGTCATGATTCTCTAAGCGCTGGTGACTTCAGTCCAAAACTGATCAAACAGGTCAGTGCTTGCAGCATCTACAGCTACAATGCCCTCGCTCTTAGCCAAGATCGCGTCGTCAGGGTAGAGATTTGGGTTTTCTCTGATTTCGTTGGGCAGCAGGTCAAAGGCGGCCTGGTTGGCGGTGGCAAAATATAGGCGCTCTACGGCAGCGGCAGCCACCTCTGGCTCCAGCAAAAAGTTAATCCACTGGTAGGCGGCATTCAGGTTGGGGGCAGTGGTGGGAATCGCCAGGGTATCAGTCCACAGCGACGCCCCACTGTCGGGAATGATGTATTCCATGCGATCGTCTTCGAGGGTAAGGGCGATCGCATCGCTGGAGTAGGCCATCGACACACTTAGGTCGCCGCCCAGCAGCTCGTTCTCAAAGCCGGTGGTCTTAAAGGCGGCGATGTGGGGCTGTAGCTCCAGCAAACGGTTGTAGGCGGCTTCGATTTCGGCTGGGTTGCTAGAGTTGTAGGAGTAGCCCAGCGACTTGAGGGTAGCCCCCAGGGTCTCGCGCATGTCGTCAAGCATCGTAATGCGGCGCGAGAGCGCGTCCTGGTTTTCCCAAAGAAAGTCCCAGTCGACGGGTTCACCGGGGGAGACTTCGCGGTTGTAGAGCAGGCCCGTGGTGCCCCAGCAAAACGGAATGCTGTGGGCGTTGTTGGGGTCGTAGGCGGGGTTGATCCACTGGGCCCTGAGGTTTTCTAGCCCGGTGATGCGGCTCTGGTCTAGCTCGGTGAGCAGGTTTAGCTCAAGCATCTCTGACACCATGTAGTCAGAAGGATAAATAATGCTGTAGGCATCGCCTCCCCCGGCCTGCATGCGGGTGAGCATCACCTCATTGGAGTCAAAAATATCGACCACCACTGGAATGCCCGTGCGCTCGGTAAAGGCATCGGCCAGACCGTCGTCGGTATAGTTGGCCCAGGTGTAGATATGCAATGCCCCGTCGCCGCCGCCCCCCCCAGCCGAAGGCCCAGACAGATTTTGGCGGCAGTTGGTGGCGGCCAACCCCGCCATCACCGCCACCGACCCCTGCAAAAATCGTCGCCGACCCAGGCTTGAACGGCCCTGGCTTGAGCGACGGAGGGAGGAGGCTGTCAGTCTTCGCATTCCAGGCACGGTCGTCTCCCAGGGTGTCTATATGTGTATGAGCTTGTGGTATGGGCTTGTGCGGGGCTCTTGGGTCGGCTCTTGGGCGGGCTATCTATAGCCTAGGGTAGATACCACAGATGAGCTTTAGGGCTGGGCTTTAGGGCCACGGTTTCTAAAAGTATACGAGCATGGGCCGAGCTTGGAGATGTTCCAGAGCTACATCGCCCTGGCTTAGTCGGCTTCTAGGGCGAGGCAGTCGTCAGCTGCCCAATGGACGTATACGAGGGTGTCTACGGCGATGGGGGTGTCGGCGCGGTTGGGCTGACGTACCGTTAGAGATTCTCCCGAGCTGAGGCGCACAATGCATTGTAAGTGGGTGCCCAGGTACATCAGGTGGGTGACCTGCCCCTGGTAGCAGTTGCCATTGCCCCCGGTAGTGTCCAGGCTGAGGTTAATTTTTTCGGGCCGCACACTCACCACCACCGCCTGATTTGAGGACATATTTACAGCGCGGGCCAGCACCCGCAGACCGCTGTCGGTGGTGACCCGCACCTGGGCCGGGTGGGCTTCGTCAATGCGGCCCGGCAGCAGGTTAGTGTCGCCAATGAAATCGGCCACAAAGGGCGTATTGGGGCGGTCATAGATATCGCTGGGGGTGCCAATTTGCTCGATTTGACCGTTGTTCATGACGGCGATGCGGTCAGAGAGCGCTAGGGCTTCTTCTTGGTCGTGGGTGACCATGATAAACGTGATGCCCAACTGGCGGTGCAGGGTGGTGAGCTCGACCTGCATCTGCTTGCGCAGCTTTTGGTCGAGGGCACCGAGGGGTTCGTCAAGCAGCATGACCGCCGGGCGATTGACCAGGGCGCGGGCCAAGGCCACCCGCTGCTGCTGCCCGCCAGAGAGCTGAGCTGGGTAGCGATTGGCCATGGGCTCTAGGCGCACTAGGCGCAGGGCATCGGCGACGCGATCGCGCACCTGAGCCGCCGCCAGATGGCGAATTTTGAGACCAAAGGCAATGTTGTCTTTGACCGTCATGTGGTCAAACAGGGCGTAGCTCTGAAACACTGTATTCACCGAGCGACGGTGGGCGGGCACAGCGCTGACGTTGGCCCCCTGGATCAGCACGTCGCCAGCGGTAGGGGTTTCAAAGCCCGCAATCAGGCGCAGAGTAGTGGTTTTGCCACAGCCCGAGGGGCCTAGAATGCTAAAAAACTCGCCCGGCTGCACGGCTAGATCGAGCTGGCGCACCGCCAGGTCTGCCCCAAAGGTCTTAAATACCTGACGCATTTCTACATCGGGCTGGGTCTGTGTGACCGCCGCCGTCGTCGCTGCACGCACCGTCTGAGCCATGGCTCTGTCTCCCTGGGTTCACCCCACTGTAGCGATCGCGCCTGGGTTGCCCAAGCCGCTGCCTATACTTTACCCAGCCTGACCCGAGGCGACCCATTCTCTGATCAAAATACTCCCGCTTCTGCCCACTTCTGCCCTTAGACAATGTTTTACACGAGGCCCTGCTACAGGTATTGAGTGGTCGAGCAACGCGCTACTATGTCACCAGATGGTGCCCTGGAGTGCAGATATGGCCGTACAACTAGCTCCGGCAAGGCGGCGATCAGCCCTGAGCCAGGGGGTATTTCGAGGGGCGTTACTGCTGGCTATGGTGGGGGCGATCGCCGCCTGCCGACCCAGCCCGCCGCCCCAGACTGAGAGCCCTGCGCCCGCAGAAACAACGCAGCCCGAACCAGAAAAGCCTGCTTCCTCGGCAGAGCCAACGCCAGTAGCCCCTAGCAATACGTCCGCTACCTTACCTAAAGCTTTAATTGGCCAGTGGCAACCTCTCAGCAATGTGCTGGTGGCCTTTGGCACCATGACCGTTACCCCAGATAGGGTGCAGTGGAGCAGCGGCCAAAGCAGCTCCTACAGATTGATCAGCACTGAGGGCGGCTATCTGCTTGAGCTAGAGCCTAGCCCCAGCTTCTACGACACGCAAAACCAGTTCATCAAGCTAGTTCCCAAAGCCGACACCAACGATGCCGCTGGCTCCCTAGAAGTTGCTTTCTACAGCGACGCCAGCCAGCTCAAAAGCGACGAATACGTCATGTATGGCTCATACTTTGCAGAGTAGACACTGCCACAAATACAAAGAGCGGAGATGACACTGCACCTGTCCATCTCCGCTCTAAAGCACTTTTTTCTGAAATCTCCTTTTAAGGAATAACCGTAAATCCTTAAAAGCTGTGGTCAAGGTTTCTTATTGACCACGGTTTTCTAGCACCTCTTGCACCTGCTCACTAGGGGTGTATTGATACCCAAAGACCGATTGATCAGAGTCATCAATTATCTGGGGTGTCAGCAAGATGATCAGCTCTTGCCGAGAGTT
>JBBSLR010000421.1:0-3562 GCA_038255045.1 Phormidesmidales cyanobacterium | reverse complement strand
GTAGATGACCGCGCTACGATAGATGATCTTGCCTTGACTAAGGTATGTCGCGATCGCAGCCCCCACCCAGCCATGACCATACCCCCTAGCACCCAGCCCCCCGACAATCAACCCCGCAGCTCTCAACCAATGGACAAAGCCCAGCGCCAGACCTTGGATGATCAGCTCTCGAAGCGCTATATCGAGCTAGACCCCGAGGGCTATTTTTTGATCTATCTAGATGCGGCCCAGGGGCTGATCTGCGCTAAGCACTTTAGCAACCTCATCAACGACAAAGGGCTGGCCTGCGACCCGGTCACCGGCAAACCCCTGCCCGTGCGCGGCCCCGTTGAGCGCGTACCCACCCGCATCTACAGCGGCCGCACCGCCAAAGAACTCTGCATCGCCATCTTTGAAGACCCCGCCACCCCCTGCCCAATTAGCTACCTAGACCATGCGGCCTACCTGGGGCGCGAGTTTGGGCGGGCCGAAGCCGCCCTCAACGCTGGCGAACCGTACACCCAAGACTAGCTAGCAGGCCAGGTAATTAAACACCACCCACCCACCTACTCATCCACTCATCCACTCATCCACTCACCCACTCACCCACTCACCCACTCACCCACCGCCAGTCTCAATGCACCCGAGCCGCCATCAGCTGCTCTTCGAGGGCGGCGATGCGATTGTAGGCTGCCGTCAGCTGCGCCGTCAGCCGCTGAATCTGCACATCTGGGGAGAAGGTGGTTTCGGTGTTTTGGCAATCAAGAGCGAGATAGCTGCTGTCGAGCAGCACATCTTTGTGTTCGCAGGCGGCATCTAGCGCGCCGGTTTTTGGCCGCAGAGCGCTGCTGTAGGGCGGGCGGCCAGCCCCTGGCTCGTAGGGGCTGACGGCATGAGCCTGGGTCGCTGTCAGCGCAGTTACCTGATTATTTACCCGCTCAACTACCTGGTGCAGGGCGTCAATCTTGTTTGTCAAAAGAATGACTTGGGTTTGGATAGAGTCCATATGACGCCTGGTTTTTAAATTTTCCCCACCATCCTAGACTCCAGCCTCTAGATCCCCTCGGGGCTTTTGAATCATTTAACGTTTATTCGCGAGGGTTTCCATAGCTTTCGCCAAAGAAAAATCGGCCTATTCCCGCCCTAAGCGTGTTCCATGAAAATAACCATCCATTTACCATGGCTCTCCGCCCTCACCCCTGCCCCTCTCCCCAGGGAAAGGGGTTCTAAATCCGGCTCCCCTTCTCCCGAGGGGAGAAGGGGTTGGGGGATGAGGGCTTAGCTTGGATGCTTAATTAGTTGGCCTACTCTAATACAAGAAATAGAGCAATGCTAGGCTTTGTAAACTTACGCTAAGGGTTCGTTACATCAAAAATTTGGCCATTGCCCTCTAGCTCAGTTAAGCAGCGGG
Source organism: Phormidesmidales cyanobacterium (assembly GCA_038255045.1). Classification (GTDB taxonomy): domain Bacteria; phylum Cyanobacteriota; class Cyanobacteriia; order Phormidesmidales; family Phormidesmidaceae; genus Nodosilinea. The sequence goes on along the minus strand of JBBSLR010000421.1, from coordinate 2,172 downwards.
CTAATTAAAATGCCCACAAAGGCGATCGCCCCCAACCCGGCTAGCACGTAGGCCACTATCAATGCCGGCGACTGCCGCGATCGATAGACCAAATCGTTGCGCTGGATGCGCTGGAGCTGATGTTTGTGGTCGAGGGCGGCCCCCAGCAGCGCCAGGGTGCCCAGGGCAATAAACGAGAGGCCCAGCACCCGGGTCAGCGGCAGCGGGTTCACCGTGTCGCCAAACGCTTGGTCAATGGCAGCCACAATGCGTTCGATGCCGAAGCCAAAGCCAATCAGAGCCAGGGCGGTGCGAATCCAGGCCATTAGGGTGCGTTCTTCGGCGGCGCGGTTGCGCTCCTTGGCCAGCTCGGTGGCCGGGTTGGGGCCTAACTCAGGGGCATTCATGGCAGCTATTTGCCGTTAACGGGACAAAATTTTGTTTAGGTTACCCCCGATTTAAGGGGGCGAATGCAATAGAGCCTCAGGCTAGGCTTCGTCAACGCCCCTGCGCCTTTTGGGGGGCGGGGTGATGGGGTTCGGATTTGGTATAGAACCATTATCCTATGCTCAGACTAATCTTCTCAGTTGTGCTCTAGCTGCAATCCTATGGGTGACTTGCCGCCCCAGATGCGGGGCAACCCCACTAACGAGCTGGCCAAAGAACGAAATCGAGCGGCCGCCGAGCGCACGCTCAACGCCTGGACGGGGGTTTGTCTGAGCTTAATTGGCTTTGGGGTAGCGTTTGACCGGGTGGTGAGCAGCCTGGGGCGGCGGGCGGCGGCGATCGCCGCGCAGCGGGCGACCCTAGTGGGGCTGGGGTTTGTGGGGGTCGGCCTAGTGCTGCTGGGGTTTGCCCTGGTGCAGCACCGTCTGGCCCTGGCCTCGATTGAGCGGCGCGACTACGTGCTGTCGTCCATTCATACGCTCAACCGCCTGGCGGTGGCGACAATTGTGCTGGCGGGGCTGGCGGGGCTAGCGGTGGCGCTGGTTTTGCTGTGAAGCGCTACTTTAGGGCGCTGAGGGCCAGCCAGCCCAGGGCCATGGCCCCGGTGGCAAACACCGCTAGCCCGGTGGCGGCGGCCAGCGACCAGCGAGGGGTGTAGCGGTATTCGCGGGCTTTGAGGCGCTGCATCTCGCGGCGGTGATCGGCGATCGCAAATATCAAGCTCACCACCCCGACCCCGATAAACACCAGGCTGAGCCCGTAGGCCCACTGGTCGAGGTAGGGGCTGCCGGGCAACAGGGCGCTGACGATTTGCTCTACCGCTACGCCGACGCTAATCAGCGTCAGGCTGCCGCGAATAAACGACAGCAGGGTGCGATCGGCGGCCAGGTGGTTGCGATCGCGCGCCAGCTCTTCCTGCACGTTTGGCGGGTAGGGGGGCGGGTAGGGCATGGGTTAATCGCTACTCCGCCGCCAGGGGCTGCCAGCCCCGGCCCCGGTAGCCGTAGTCAAAGACGTCGGGGTGAAAGATTTCTGCCAAAATTTCGAGGGAGTCGACCAGGCGCGGGCCGGGGCGGTTGAAGTACTGGTTGCCGTCGACAATGTAGACCCGGCCCGTCTGCACTGCCTTAAGCTGCGCCCACTGGGGATGGTTGACCAGCGCCGCACTCTCGCGCCGGGTGACGGCCATATCGTAGCCGCAGGGCATGATCACCATCACCGCTGGGTCGGCGGCGATCAGCTCGTCCCAGCTCATCCAGGGGGAGTGCTGGCCCACCTGGCCAAAGAGGGATTTGCCCCCGGCTAGGCTCACCAGCTCGGGCACCCAGTTGCCCGCCGCCATCAGCGGCTCGGTCCACTCAATGCAGGCGACGGTGGGAGTTGTTAGCCCAGCGGCTCGCTCGGCACAGCCCCGCACCCGCTTTTTTAGATCCATCACGACAGCATCCACCTGAGCCTTGCCAGACTCCCCCAGCAGCGCCGAGCCGACGCGGTGAATGTCGTCCCAGACATCGCCCAGACGGTTGGGAGACAGCGAGATCAGCTGAGGCTGGCCCTGGGTGAGGTTGGCCACGGCGGCTTCAACCTCACCCAGGCTGACGGCGCAGACTTCGCACTGGGCCTGGGTAATGATGTGGGTGGGCTGAAGGGTTTCTAGCATGGCCACATCGACCCGGTAGACGCTGAGCGCCGAGGTGAGCAGGTTGGTCACTCGCTGGTGAATTTCGCCGCTGGTGCCCTCGGGGT
>JBBSLR010000420.1:0-3564 GCA_038255045.1 Phormidesmidales cyanobacterium | reverse complement strand
GTGCGGCTGACTGGCTGGTGGTAGCCCCCCGCAGCGATCGGCTCTCCGCCTCGCTAGAGGCCATCACGGCGCTGGCCCAGGCCCAGGGGTTGGGGGTCGGTGCCCTCGACCTGCGGGGCACCCCGGCAATCGCCTGGTCGCGCCTATCGCTGCCCCAGCGGGGAGCGCAGCCCTTGCAGGTGGTGGCCGAGGTGGCCGGGCTGCACGCCCAGGTCGATCGCTACGAAGTGCTGGCGGCGGCTCCTACAACGCTAGCGGCCGTCATGGGCGCGGGCGCTGCCGGGGCGCGCCCTAGCTGGTGGCAGCAGGTGGCTGAGCTACCCGGCCCCAGAAGTGGCTATATTCATATCGACTGGCCGCCAATTCAGGCCGGGTTGGTGGCCCAGCTGCCCCAGGCGCGGCTTTGGGCCGCCGCCGCCCAGCCCGCCCTCAAGCATCTACAGCAAATCACGCTGGTCAGCGGCGATCGCACCGACGCCATGCAGACCGGCAGCATTTTGGTGCAGCTCAGCAATCAGTAGTAGCTATGACAGACCTGCCAGCAGATTTCAGCCCAGCAGATTCCAGCCCAGAAGCGCCAGCCCCAGAAGCGCAATACTCCGCGATCGCGCCCCTGCTCGCCGCCCACCAGCTGGGCACCCCCCTGAGCGCCGCCCAGCTGGCTCAGCTCTTGGCCTGGGAACTGGCCGATCCCCGGCGGGCTGCCGCCTGGGGCATTACCCCCGCCAACGGCGAGGCCCAGCTGCAAGAGCGGCTGCACTGGCTGCAAGCCCTGGTGCCCCACCACCGCAGCTTACCCCTGCCGCCAGCGCCCATGGAGCGCTACCTAGAGCTGTACTGGCGACTGTGGCTACCCCTAGCCCTCACCCTCAAACAGGCCCGCGACCAGTTCAATGCACCGCTGATCCAGGGAGTGCTGGGGGGGCAGGGCACCGGCAAAACCACCCTCACCCTGATTCTGCGCCACCTGCTGGGGGTGATGGGCTACAAAGCCGTGGGCCTTTCCATCGACGATATCTACAAGACCTACGCCGATCGCCAAGTGTTGATGCAGGCCGACCCCCGGCTGCAGTGGCGCGGCCCGCCGGGCACCCACGACATTGATCTGGGGCTGGCGACCCTGGCCCAGGTGCGCGCTGCCCCCAGGGGAGAGGCCATTGCCCTACCCCGATTTGACAAATCGCTGCACGGGGGCGAGGGCGATCGCGCCGACCCCGAGTGGGTGCAGAATGTCGATATTCTGCTGTTTGAGGGCTGGTTTTTAGGGGCACGGCCCACGGCCCCCACCCGGTTTGACCAGGCTCCAGAGCCGATCATCACCGAGGCCGACCGCCAGTTTGCCCGCGATATGAACACCCAGCTCGCCACCTACCTACCCCTGTGGGACGGCCTCGACCGGCTGATGGTGCTCTGCCCCGCCGACTATCGCCTGAGCAAGCAGTGGCGCAAAGACGCCGAGCACCAGATGAAAGCCCAGGGCAAAACCGGCATGAGCGACGCCACCATTGACGCGTTTGTGGACTATTTTTGGCGGGCGCTGCACCCAGAGCTATTTATTGATCCTTTAAAGAGCGACGGTGAACACGTTAATCTTGTGGTAGAAATCGACTGCGATCGCACCCCCAGGGCGATTTACTCCCCGGCATTGGCTATGATCTAGCAGGAGCACTACCTAGCTACTTCAGGAAGTCTTTAAATGTAAGTCGTTAAATTAGGATCGTATTTTTACTATGAGTTCTAACATCCAAGTTATTGAACCCATTGGCATTTTAGACAGCACCAAGGCCGAGGAGTTTCGCCAGTCAGTAGAAGACCTGCTGCAAAACGGGGCCGAAACTATTTTAGTTGACCTTAAAGACATTACCTTCATCGACAGCTCGGGCCTCGGCACCCTGGTCGTGCTGCTAAAAAAGATTCGCGGGCTAAACCGCAGCCTCTGCCTCTGCTCCACCAACGATCAGGTACGCATGCTGTTTGAGCTCACCAGCATGGATCGGGTGTTTGAGATATACAAAGACCGTCAGACCTTTGAAGACGCCAAGCTGAAGGTGTCTTAGAACTCGGCAAAAGAGAGGTTTAGCCTAAATCATTCAGGCTGCTCGAAAAACGCCCGTCATTCCCGCGAAGAGCCTGCCCCCGCGAAGGCGTGGGGCGGGAATCCATGCGAGCGTGAGTTGCTTCCTATGGATTCCCGTTTCCACCGGAATGACAGCCTTTACGTCCTCCGAGTCATGAATAATCTAGGTTAACGTCAGTTCGATGGCATCCCATGCAGCGGAAAAGGTGGCCACATCCCCTCCCGGTCGGGACGATCAGACTGTTTGCCCAAGAATCATTCTCTGTCGAACTCACGTTAGGTTAGGGTTCAAGGCTTAGGGTCGAGCCTTGAATCCTAAACCTGGCTAGTGAATATCGAGTCAAGCCATGGCCCAACCGGCCGCTGCGATACCCAGGCCTAATCTAGGTGAACCATCATCAGCGACATATCGTCGCTGGCGACATCTCCTGACTGGCGCTGAATGACGGCATCGAGAATGTGGTCAAGGCTTTGGTCGCGTTTGGCCAAGGCCAGCAGATCGACAAAGTCGTCGAGGCCAATGTACTGTTGATTGTCTTGCAGCACCTCGTAGAGGCCGTCGCTAAACAGGTAGAGGCTGCTGTTGGGGGGCAGTTGGCAGCGCTGCCACTGATATTTGGCGTCGGGCAGCATGCCTACGGGCATACCGGGGGTGCGCAGGCGGGTGGTGGTGACCTGCTGGTGATCATCAACCGACACCAGCACCGCTGGGGGGTGGCCCGCGCTGGCGTAGAGCAGTTGGCGATTGGCGCAGTTGAGCACCCCGTACCAAATGGTGAAATATTTTTGGTTTTGGTCGCTCATTTGAAAGGTTTCGTTGAGCGCCCGCAGCACCTTCTCGGGGCGATAGAAGCTAACGTCGGGCAGCGACTGCGATCGCAGCACATTTAGCACCGAGGTTGACAGCAGCGCCGACCCCAGCCCGTGGCCCGACACGTCAAGCAGATACATCGCCAGGTAGTCGGGGTCGAGCCAGTAGTGGTCGTAGCAGTCGCCACCCAGCTGCTGAGACGGCAAAAACCGCGCCTGAATCGGCACCTTGCCAGTGCGATCATTAGGCAGCAGCGATCGCACATAGCCCTCGGCCTCGGCCATTTCGGTCTCCATCCGCTGTTTTTGCTGGCGCAGGTCTTGGGTCAGCTGGTAGATGCGCAGCCCCGCCCGCACCCGCGCATTCAGCTCGTTGATATCCACTGGCTTTGAGAGCAGGTCGTCGGCCCCCATCTCTAGCCCCTTGACCCGGTCGGCGGTGCTGTAGCGGGCGGTCAGCAGCAGCAGTGACGAAATCGACAGCACCGGATGATGCTTCAGCATGTGGCAAATGGCCAACCCATTGACAGCGCCCGGAATATTCCAGTCGCAAATGATCACTCCCGGCAGCAGCTGTTCAGCCATTGCCAGCCCCTCAGCCCCGCTGCGGGCGACGGTCATACTGTAGCCCTGCTGCTTCAGAACGCTGACCAGAAACTGCTCCGTAGCGGCATCGT
>JBBSLR010000419.1:0-3567 GCA_038255045.1 Phormidesmidales cyanobacterium | reverse complement strand
CAAACATCGCGTCAATCATATCGCGATACCGTGACGTAACCACAGGGCGGCGGACTTTTAGGGTTTGGGTGAGCAGGCCATTGTCAATGGAGAACGGCTCTAGCACCAGGCGGAAGGGGCCAATGCGATCATCGGGGCGATAGCCGGGGCGATCTTTACCCTCGCGGGCCAGCTCGTTGCGAAACAGCTTTTGTACCCGCTCGTCATCGAGGGTAATGGCGATGCAGTTGGCGGGGGCGGGGGTGTCATCGCCGGGTACCGCAATGAACAGAGATTGGCTAGCGGCCCAGCCCTGGAGCGCGTCTACATTGGGGACGATCAGGGCACCGAGCGATCGCTGATCTTGACCCACCAGCATGATCTGGTCGATGTAGTTGCTGCGAATGCAGGCGTCTTCGATGGGCTGAGGCTCGATATTCTCGCCGTTGGTGAGCACGATGGTGTCTTTAGCCCGCCCGGTGAGCACCACATTGCCGTCGCGGCTAATCCAGCCCAGGTCGCCAGTGTCAAACCAGCCCTCGGGGTCGATCGCCTTTTGGGTGGCCTCGGGGTTGCGGTAGTAGCCCACCATAATCTGCGGGCCGCGCGCCAGCACTAGGCCCTGGCCCCCCTGGGGCAGCTCCTGGCGGGTCTCAAGATCGACAATTTTGATTTCGGTAAAGGGGATCGGCTGCCCGGCGGCTCCGCGCAGGTTGCGCCAGGGGCGGCGGGCCGAGAGCACCGGAGCGGTCTCGGTCAGGCCATAGCCCACCACCAGCTGCACACCGATGATCTCAAAGAAAATATCGATGTGCCGGGCCAGGGAGCCGCCGCCGCTGATCAGCTGCTTGACTTGTCCCCCCGTGGCTTCGCTCACCTTGCCATAGACCAGCTTTTTGCCCAGCTGGTGCAGGGGCCATAGAGCCAGCGCCGCCAGCCCCGACCCCAGCCGCTGGATGGTAGAAATCTCTGGCTCGTCGATTTTCATATCTTGCCAGCGCCAGAGATTCTCAACGTAGCGCTGGCTGAGGCCAAAGCAGGTGAAAATTAGCTTTTGCTTGCCGGAGCTTTGCTCGCGAAACTGTTTCTGCGCCCCTTCGTAAATCGACTCCCACAGGCGGGGCACCCCCACCATGTACTGGGGTTTGGTGGCCTTGAGGTCGGCCTTGAGGTGGCGAATGCTGCTGTAGGTCTGGGTGCAGCCCCTCGACAGCAAGAAATATTCGGCGGTGCGCTCAAAGCTGTGCCAGGAGGGCAAAATGCCCACCACGCGATCGCCCGGCTCGGGCTGCACCACCGACTCTAGGGTGTTGATCTGGTGCAGCAGGTTGCGGTGGCTGAGCATTACCCCCTTGGGCTGGCCCGTGGTGCCAGAGGTGTAGATCAGGGTCGCGGTGTCTTCGGGCTTGATCGCTACCGGAGTGTAGAGGCGCTCGGCCCCCAGGGCCATCAGCTGGTTAAAGTGGAGAATCTTGAGGTGCTTATCCTCAAACGGTGCTTCATCCGATAGCAAAATGACCAGGGAAATGGGGAGGGTGTCGAGTCTGTCGCGCAGCTTGTTCAGCAGAGCTACGGTCTCTACCACCAGCACCGTGCTCTCGCTGTGCTCGGCGATGTAGACCAGTTCGTCTTTGTCGGCTGTGGCGCTGCGCACGGCGTTCATGCCCCCGGCGGTCATAATGCCCTGGTCGGCGATAAACCAGCGGTGGCTGTTGTCGGCAAACAGGGCCACGTGGGCGCAGTTTTCGACCCCCAGGGCCTGCAAGCCCCTGGCGAAGGTGCGAATGGCCTCGGCCAGCTGGCGGTAGGTGAGGGTGGCAGCGGGCTGCCCGTGGGGGTCGTTGAGCGCCACGGTATCGCCGTATTTCTCCGCCACAATCGGCCAAATTTCGTGCAGCGCCTGGAGTCGTTCGTAGGGGTTGTGGGCTTCTAGGCGGGCGCGATCGCGCTGACGCACCGCTTGCAGTGCAGTTGTGGATACAGACATAGCGGCCCCCAAAAGACTCACAAAACACTTGCGGTCATCCTACCGCAGACTGGCTTTAGCCTAGACCCAAAGCATATGGGCCTTAACATTCGTCGTTCCAAAAACTCAACTGGCCAGCCCTGAGGGGCCGATGATCGGGCTAAAGCCCAGGCCCTAGACCGGGTCAAACACCCGCTCATCTTCCTGACGCCAGGCGGGGTCTACCAGGCAAATAAACACCAGCGGGCCGTCTCCAACATTGCGAATGTACTGGCGAGCCTGGGGCGGAATATATACCGCATCCCCTGGCTCGACCCGGCTCGTCTCCCCGTCAATGTACATTTCGCCCTGCCCCGTCAGTAGGTAGTAGACCTCTGAGGTGGCCAGCGCATGGGGGGTAGACACCTGACCCACCGGCACGACCGCGTGGGCCAGGCTGTAGCGCAGATCAATCGTCTGTTTGTCGGGGTGCAGCAGCTCCCGCAGCCGGGTGCCGTCGCCAGCAGTAAATTCTGGGCAGTCGAGCAGTTTCCGAATCAGCATGGCCGGTTGATATTGAGGAGTTGAATAGGGGAGATGAATTGTGGAAGAGCTAACGGCTTCTCAGTCGGCCACAGCCGCCTAGGTGGCTGTGGCCGAGTCTAGGGCCTGGGCAATTTTCCCCGTTATCATAGCTTCTACCGCATCCGGGGCCAGGGGGCGAGAAAACAGATACCCCTGACCCAGTTCGCAGCGCAGCGCTTTGAGCTGGGCGTGGTGGCGCGGAGTTTCGATGCCTTCGGCCACCACGTCAAGCCCCAGGTTCCAGGCCAGGCGCACCACCGACTGCAAAATCTCCAGCTTTTCAAAGTCTCGGTCGGCGTTTTCAATAAATGATCGATCAATCTTCAGGCAGTCGAAGGGAAAGCGATGGAGGTAGCTCAGGGATGAGTAGCCCGTGCCAAAGTCATCCACCAGCAGCTTGATGCCCATGGCCTTAATCTGCTCCAAAATGGCAATAATCGAGTCAGAATGGTCGATTAACACCCCCTCGGTCATTTCAATTTTAAGCCGATGGGCCGGAAAGCCGGTTTCCGATAAGATGCGCTGAATTTCTGTCACTAGGTCTGGCTGGGAAAACTGCTTGCTCGACATATTGACGCTGACCGTAAAGGCGGCCATGGCTGGGTATTGCTCTGTCCACGCCTGCATCTGGCGGCAGGCTTCGGCCAGCACCCACCCGCCCAAGGGAATAATCAACCCGCTGGTCTCAGCAATGTGGATAAATTCCGCCGGCAGCAGCAGACCTCGGGTGGGGTGTTGCCAACGCACCAGGGCCTCAAAGCCGCAAATTTCTTGATTGTTAATGGTGACAATCGGCTGGTCGTACAGCCGTAGCTCACCCCGTTCGATCGCCTGGCGCAGGTCAATTTCGGTTTGCAGTTTGAGGTCTTGCTGCATCCACAGCGAGTTGTCAAACATCTGCCAACTCTGGCTGGGGCAGTTTTTGATTTGGGCTAGGGCCACATCGGCATCGTGGAGCCAGTCGTTGGCGTTTTGGTAGTGGCCGGGGCCGAGGGCAATGCCGATACTGGCATCGACCTGTAGCTGCTGCGGCAAAAACGGCTGGGTAATGGCGGCAT
>JBBSLR010000418.1:0-3575 GCA_038255045.1 Phormidesmidales cyanobacterium | reverse complement strand
CGATCGCCACCTGGTTGGCGAGCTGCTTGAGCAGAGCCACTTCCGCCGGGTGCCACTGGCGCGGGCTACGGCAGTGGTGCACGCACAGCAGCCCCCAGAGATCGCCGCCGTAGCTAATTGGCACCACCAAATTGGCCTGCGCCTGAAAGCCCGCCAGCAAATCGCGGTAGCAGGGGTTAATTTTGGCCTGGTGAATATTGTCAATGTGGTGGGTGCGGCCCTGGCGATAGCGTTCAACCAGGGTGGGGTCGGTGAGAAAACAGGTATCTTCTACGGTAGTGCCCAGGGTGGCCATCCAGGGAGGCAGCACGGCCTCGACGACCATGGTGCCGCTGCCGTCAGGGTCAAAGCGATAAATCAGCACCCGGTCAGTCTGCAAAAACTGCCGCACTTCGGTCACGGTGGTCTGCAAAATCTGATCCACATCCAGCGATTGATGAATGTGCTGGGTAATGGTGCAAATTAGGCGTTCTTCTTCGACCTGGCGGCGCAGGGCAGTTTGGGCCGCTGCCAGGGGGGTAATATCGGTAGCCACAGAGCCAATCACCAGGTTGCCATCGCTGCCGGTGATGACCGGAAGCAGCACGGTGCGATCTTCTCTCTCCTGTAGCTGCTGCTCGGCCCGGCGCTGGGCGGTAATGTCTTGGCCAATGCTGGTGATGCGCTCAATCGCCCCGTCGGAGCCAGCTAAAAAGGTATTGATCCAGGAGATTAGGCGGCGATCGCCGCTGCGGGTCAAAATCTCATTTTCGTGGTGGGTAAGACACTCCCTGCGGGCTATGGCCCTCTGAAATAGCTCCCGCAGCGAATGCCGCATCTGTGGGGGGATAAATAGCTCTAGCCAGCTGCCGCCGATCACCTCGTGACGCTGCCAGCCCGTGAGGCTGAGGAGGTAATCGTTGCAGAGCAAAATCTGGCCCTGGGTATCAACCACTAACCCCGCCAGCGCCAGGTTTTCAACGATGGCTTCAAAATGCCGATCCGATGCTTGAAAATTGCCCCTACGGCTGTCAGTAGAGGCATCGTCAACTCCTACCATAGCTTCCACTGAAGGCAGTACAGGGTTGACGTCAGTGGCGGTCACATCATCGGTCATGGGCGAAGCTCTGGTGGGCAGAGGCCTTCTAAATGGGCAGATACCGCCCAAACTATGCTGGGGTTCCTAGGTTATTTTTCCCCAACCTAGACCAATTAGCATGATATGGCTTCACAGCTCTTAATGCTCGGCCCCTGCTCTGGGGCTGACAAAACCCAAAATCCCTGGGGTTGGCAGTTAGTCCCCAGGGAGATTCCTCGCCTAGAATTCACCTGGGCATTTCTTTCTGCAACGCTTAAAGAAACTGCTGCCAGTTTTCGCTGCGGTACAGCGCACGCTCAGCCCGGCGTCGCCGCACCAAACCCGGCATCACATTGCCCCCGGCGTAAACCCAGCGACCAAACTCCTCTGCCGCCCCGGCAAAATCTCCGGCGTTGTGCTTGCTCAGCAAGGTAGACGACTGCAGATTGCCCGCGCCCACGTTAAACGTAAACGACACCAGAGCCGAAAACTGGTCGCTATTGGGGGTACGGGGCACGGCACTGGTGACGGATTTTTCGTACTTGGTCAGGTCGCGTTTGAGAATCTCTTCGGCCTCGGCGCGGGTGATAGTCAGGCCTCGGTAGACCTGGGGTGGCCCCGCCGCCGAGGTGTGGCCGTAGCCAATGGGCCAGGGTTCTCCCCCGGTGCCGGGGTCTGGGTAAGCGTTGAGGCCCAGCCCCTCAAACCCTTTGATAATCTCTAGCCCGGCGGCGTTGATGGTGCTGCTGGGGGGCGGCGGTGGGGGCGGCGGCGGCATCGGCTGAGGTTCTGGCGCACCGGTACCAATCGACACCGTCATGGCGCGAGGGTAGTCGCTGCGCAAAAACCAGGTTTTGACGCTGCCAATATTCACCACCTGCTCTTTGGGGTTGGCGTTGGAGGGATACTTGGTGATCCGAGAGATCCAGTAACCTCCCTGCATCAGGTAAATTGCAATGTCTGTTTCTTTTATCCAGGTTCCCATCTGACCTCCCCAGAGCAGTGCCCATACCAGGAATTTACAATACTTTCAGGATAATGGGCCATTGAGTTCTACCATTTTGGCCCAGATATCAGAAAACAGCCCCTTCCTGTGGGGCTCCTGGCGACCAAGGGGGTAGTTGCTCAAGGTCGCGGAGCCGCAGAGCGATTTTTCCCGGTGGGCGATTCAGTTGTTAAGATATTCAAAGCTTTAATATGCCTTCTGTTTAACTGCTCAACGTATCTACAGGTTGCTAGTTTCTATGGCTTTGCTCTCAGCGACGGCCGATTTGCCTTCTTGTCTGGTGTCGCCCACCATTCGCCGCCTGCCCAACGGCCTAACGGTGATCGCTGAACAAATGCCCCTGGAGGTGGTCAATCTGAGTCTGTGGCTGCGGGTTGGCTCGGCGGTGGAGAGCGACGCCATCAACGGCATGGCCCACTTTCTAGAGCACATGATCTTTAAGGGCACCCAGCAGCTTCAGTGTGGCGAGTTTGAGCGCCGGGTCGAAGATCGCGGTGCCTTTACCAACGCGGCCACCAGCCAAGACTACACCAAGTACTACGTCACCACCGCCCCCCCAGACTTTGCCGCCCTAGCGCCGCTACAAATTCAAATGGTGATGGCCCCGCGCCTCAGCGATCACGACTTTGCGCGAGAGCGCCCGGTGATTTTAGAAGAGATTCGCCGCGCTGACGACAACCCCCGCCGCCGCACCTACGCCCGCACCATGGAGCTGGTGTTTGACCGTCTGCCCTACCGCCGGCCTGTGCTGGGGCCAACGGCCGTGGTTGAGGGGCTAACGGCCCAGCAGATGCGCGAGTTTCACGCTACCTGGTATCAGCCGCAGAATATGACGGCGGTGGCGGTGGGCAACCTGCCGGTGGAGACGCTGATTGCCACCGTGGCAGATGGATTTGAGCAGGCCATGGCCCAGCGCCATGCTGCTGCCGCGACGACCGACTCGATGGCGTGGTTTAAGCCGCTGCTACCCGGAGAGCTAGAGCCAGCCTTTGCGGCGGTGCGGCGGGCTGAGCACACCGACCCGGTGCTAACCCAGGCGCGCCTGGTGATGACCTGGCGGGTGCCGGGGGTGGCCCAGCTAGCCAACACCTACGGGCTGGATGTGCTGGCTTCAATTTTGGGACGGGGGCTGACCTCGCGCCTGGTGCGCGACCTGCGCGAAGACCGCAAGCTGGTGACTGGCATTAGCTGTAGCAACATGACCCTGGCCCATCAGGGGGTGTTTATGGTGTCGGCGCAGCTGCCCGCTGAGCATTTGGACTCGGTGGAAGCGGCGATCGCCCAGCACATTCACACCGTCAGGCAGCAGCCGGTGAGCCAGGCTGAGCTGCAGCGAGTCAAAACCCAGGTGGCCAATCGGTTTATTTTTGCCAACGAAACCCCGAGTGATCGCGCGGGGCTGTACGGCTACTATCACACCCTCACGGGGGGCATTGCCGACGGCCTCAACTACCCTGCCTACATTCAACAGCTCGGGGTAGAAGACGTGCTCAAGGCGGCGCAGACCTATCT
>JBBSLR010000417.1:0-3581 GCA_038255045.1 Phormidesmidales cyanobacterium | reverse complement strand
CCAGAGCAAAATCGTTGATTTCGTCGTAGGAACAGGCGACCCCGTTGAGCGATAGTCCGTCGGACTCAGTCGGGGCAACGCTTGGATCGGTTGTCTCGGTGGTGGTAGTGGTCTGGTCTAAGCTGACAATCTGAACCCGACCTGGGGTGCGGCTGCGAATGTCTTGCAGCAGGGCCGACCAGGGTATAATCTCGTCAAACACCGACACAAAGGCGTTGTTCTCAGCCCGTATCGTATCGATCTGCTGCTGAATGGTGCTGATCTCGGCCAGCTGCGAAGACAGCTGGGCCATTTCGCTGTCAAGCTCAGCACTGCGGGCTTGAAGCTGATTTACCTGGTTTCTGGTCACAGCCCAGTAGCCGCCCACCAGAGCTAGGGGCACCAGCGCTACGGCCAGGCCCAGAAACAGCGGTCGGCGATCGCCCACCACCACCGGCCCCCCCCGCGCCCTAGGCCTGGGGTCAAATACCCGCACCTCACGGTCTTTAAGAAAATTGATATCGAGACTGTACATGGCTATACCTCCCGCAGGCCAAGACCGATCACCGTCGCCAACCCCGCCCGCTGACCTTCAGGAATCTCTTCGTCTACCTCAAGGGAGAGGGCCGAAATCGGGTCTATCTGGCTGGCGGGCAGGCTTAGGCGCTGGGCCAAAAACTCATCGAGCTGGCCGATAGACGCCCCTGGCCCGGCCAGCAGCAGCTGAGCTACCTCCATGTCTTCGCCCTGGTTGAGGTAAAAGTCGATGGAGCGCCGCAGCTCGTCAGACAGCTCACCCAGCACCCGCAGCATGGCGGTGGTGCCGGGGTTGCTGCCGCCGCCCATCTGGGGCGCGCCCACGGTATCCATACTTTGCACCGGCACCGTCATGCCCTGGAGCAGTTCGGTATTGCGCGATGGGGGCAGGTTCATGGCGCGGCTGAGGGCGCTCTGAATCTGGAACGTGCCAATGGGTACAGTGCGCGAGAAGTGGGGCACCCCATCGACCACGATGGAGATTTCGGTATTCTCAAACTCAATATCGACCACGGCGGCGGCCTCCTGGGGCGTGAACTGCCGCAGCTGCTCGCGAATGGTGCGAATCAGGGCAAAGCTAGAGGTCTCAAGCACGTTGAGCATTAGCCCCGCCTGCTGAAACACCTCAATGTAGGGGTCGGTGAGGTCTTTGCGCACCGCCACCAGCAGCACCTGCACCTTTTCAATGCCGTCTTCATCGACGAAGTAGCCCAGCTTTTGGTAGTCTACGTCGGCCTCTTCGCGAGGGAAGGGCAGATAGAGGCTGGCCTCTTGGTTGAGCACCATCTCCCGCAGCTCGTCGTCGTCTAGCTCGGCGGGCACCGGTATCACCCGAGTGATAGCCCGACCGGGAATGGCGGTGGTGGCCTGCTTGACTTTGAGCTTGCTCTCGGCCAGCACCGTCTGAATGGCGTCGGCCACGGCGGCGGAGTCTAAGATCTGACCTTCTGCATAGATGCCCTCCGCCAGTTCGACTGAGGCTAGGCTTTCTAACTTGAGGGCCGTGCCCTGCCTTTTAAGGCGGGCCAGGTTAACTCTCTCGGGGGTAAGCTCAATGCCAACTCCCCGAGACTTACGATTAAAAATGGATTTGAGACTATCCACGGCAGTATCCGAAAAACAGGTGAGTAACCAGAAAGGCTGCCCGGCTCAGCAAACAGCTAGGCAAACTTAAACAGACCCATTTACTTCCTTGAAAAGCCGTTTTCAGGCGTTTGGGCAGAAATAAGGTGTCTCAGCAAACGATCCCTAGGGAAAAGTGCTAACGAATGGTACACAATTTAATTCAGAAATTCCACTTTTCTTGCTTAAGGGATAGAAATAACCAACATTCTCAACTGAGCACCTGATGATCTCGCCGCTGCTCCTGGGGTGATACCGCGCCGAGGCTGCCTGGTATCACCAGCGATGTTACACACAATTCTGAAAAGTGAGCACCTAATATCGCAAAATATCGCAAAAAATATTGCCAGAATATTGCTGTTTCGCTGCCGCATTCCTTTAAGTCTGGAGTAATGACCTATGACCGACGCCGCTGTTCCCCTCGGTACGCCTTTGCAAGATGATGCTCAACGCCTGCTGCTGCTGGGTTCGGGCGAGCTGGGTCGGGAGGTGGCCCTAGAGGCGGTGCGCCTGGGCCTAGAGGTGATTGCCGTCGATCGCTACGACCACGCCCCGGCCATGGCGGTGGCCCACCGTCGCCATGTGATCGACATGCTCGATGGCAACCGGCTGCGGCAGGTGGTAGAAACCGAGCGCCCCAGTTTAATCGTGCCGGAGGTAGAGGCGATCGCCACCGATACCCTGGTCGCCCTAGAGAGCGAAGGCTGGCGGGTCATCCCCACGGCGCGGGCCACCCAGCTGACCATGAACCGCGAGGGCATTCGCCGGCTGGCCGCAGAGGAGCTGGGGCTGAAGACCTCGCCCTTTCGCTTTGCCAGCAGTGAAACGGAGTATCTGGCGGCAGTCGAAGCCATTGGTCTGCCCTGCGTGGTGAAGCCGATCATGAGCTCGTCGGGCAAGGGCCAGAGCACCGTGGGTAACCAGGAGCAGGTGCTAACGGCCTGGGCCTACGCCCGGCAGGCGGGGCGGGGTAAGGGCGATCGCGTCATTGTCGAGGGCTTTATTCCCTTTGACAGTGAGATCACCCTGCTGACGGTGCGGGCGATCGACGGCACCCACTTTTGCCCCCCCATTGGCCACCGCCAGCAGGCGGGCGACTACCGCGAGTCGTGGCAGCCCTGCGCCCTGCACCCCGACACCCTGGCCGCCTGTCAGGCCATGGCCCAGGCCGTGACCGACGCCCTGGGCGGCTGGGGGCTGTTTGGGGTCGAGCTGTTTATCGCTGGGGAAGCCGGCCAGCGCCAGACGGTGTACTTTAGCGAGGTCAGCCCCCGCCCCCACGACACCGGCATGGTGACGATGGTGAGCCAGCACCAGTCAGAGTTTGAGCTGCACGTGCGGGCAATTTTGGGCCTGCCCATCGGCGAGATTACCCTGGTGCAGCCGGGGGCTTCGGCGGTGATCTTGGCGGCGGGGGCCAGCGACAATCCCCAATATTCTGGCCTGAGTGAAGCCCTCAAGGTGCCCACCAGCAAGGTGCGGCTGTTTGGCAAGCCCGTCGCCCACCCCGGCCGCCGCATGGGGGTGGCGCTGGCATTGGGCAATACAGTGGCAGAGGCTAAAGAGCGGGCGATCGCCTGCGCTAGCCAGGTGCAGGTGATGCTGTAGGCTCGAATGAGTTATTTTTCTGAGTCACTCCCCCCCTAGTCCCTGGAAACCACCCATGAGACTACGCGCCTACAATCGCTTTGGCCTGTTTGCCCTGCTGGGGCTAATGATGAGCTGGCTAGTGGCCTGCGGCAGCGGCCAGCCCAGCGCCACCGCCCCTGCTGACGGCAGCCAGGAGGTAGAGTTTTGGACGATGCAGCTGCAGCCCGACTTTACCGACTATTTCAACGGGCTGATTGCCGACTACGAAGCCCAAAACCCCGGCGTTACCGTGCGCTGGGTGGATGTGCCCTGGGCCGACATGCAGAGCAAAATTCTCACCGCCGTCACCGCTG
>JBBSLR010000416.1:0-3591 GCA_038255045.1 Phormidesmidales cyanobacterium | reverse complement strand
CCAGGGAGTGAACTCCCTGGCTGATCGCTCAAGTCTGCTAAAGCAGACTGGGGTAGTCCGGCCCCCAATCCTCTTCAGAGGATTTCTGCTTGGAGCCTAGGACTTTCAGTCCTAGGCTCAGGTTATTTAGTAGCCGCCGTAGGGTGGGCACTGCCCACCATTGAGAAACTATTTTCCAGAAGTCGCCCTGGCCCAGATGTTTTTTAGATGGAATGCTCTGGCCAAAACATCTGTCCAAACCAAAGGAGGGGATGCCAACTCTGGCATCCCCTCCTTTGGTTTGGGGTGGCGATAGCAACCGCCACAGTTTTTTACTGATCGCTGGCTTGCCTTTGGGAGTTACCCTCAGCGCTTGAACCCTGCTCGGCACTGAGGCCTGGCAGATCGCCGGGTGCAGGCTTTAGAGGAACTGTTTCACTGGTCTGAGGTGCTCGGGTCAAATCCTGAAGATCTACCGGGTCAAACCCCAAGGGGGCGTCTGCCTGACCATCCTCAAGGGTTACCTCAGGGGCGGGTACATCAGCGGGGGAAGCTTCAGGCTCCACAGCAGCGCCTTCAGCGGCGGCGAAGGCAGGGTAGGGGGCAACAGCCTCTGCGGGTTCGTCCTGGGGGGCGATCGCCGGTAGTTGTTCCGGTGTGATCCCAGACTCTGAGGCACTTTGGGGCAATTCGGCAGAGGCTTTGGCAGGTTCGGTCTGCTCCAAAGATTCTGCTTGAGGTGCGATCGCTGCTTCCGAGCTTTTCTCTGGATCTGTTCCTGAATCTGTCTCTAGGGCTGTCCTTAGAACGGTCGCTGGATCTGCCGCTGGATCTGTCTCTGGGGCTGAAAGCTGAGGCGCTACTACAAGTTCCTCAGAAAATTCCGGGTCAGCATCGGGCGCGACGGCGGGCATATACACGGCGCTGTCGGGCACTGCCCCAGGGATAGTCTCGGGGGTAACGACCTGGGGCGCTGGGTTTGCTGGGGCGTTCTGCTCAGCCTCACGAGTTTCGGCCCAGGTGGGGATCGCGATCGGGGCTAGCGTCGCTGAGGCATCGCTGGGTTGTGCCCCATTGGCCTCAGCCCCATTGACCTCAGCCCCATTGCCCTCAGCTTCGACCGCAGAGCCTGCCGCAGGGGGGCTATCCACTTCGGGGGCGCGGCTAAATAGCCCCATGGCAAAGGAGGCAACCTGAGGGCTGCCCATGCTTTCGTTATCTCCACCGATGGGGGCGAATCGGTCAAGGGTGATCTGCCATAGGGCTGTCAGACGGTCGTCGCTAGGTGCCGCAGAAATGTCTGTAGATGCAGCAGATGTGGCGGGTTCAGCAGCGACGGGTTCTTCTAGCTCTGGGGCGCTCTGGGCCACAGGGTCACTGGGCGAAGTCCACATTTGCAGCATGTCGTCGATGGCTTCGGCGGGAGTCTCGTCCAGGGCCACTAGGGTTTCAGGGGTTTCGGGCTGGGCGCTGGGGGTGAGCGTCCAGGCCTGGGGTTGCAGGTTGGGGTCTTTGGCCTCGTAGGCGGCGATCGCCTTGGCCACCGCGTCGGCTCGGCGCTTTTGGTCACGGCGAATGCTGGGCTCGGTATTGCCCAGGCCGGGGGCATTCCAGCGGCCGGTGTTGGGGTTGATGTAGGAGCGGGTGCGAGCCACCAAGATCGCCTCGGCCCCCTCGTAGCCATTGGCCTTAGCCTCGACCAGCCGCTCAATGTAGCCCACCCGGCCAATGGAGGCCAGGGGCGACTGGTTGGCCAGGTCGAGGCCGTTGAGGGTCTCTTCTAGGGTGAGGTTGAGGCCGTGCTTGAGCGCCCGCTGGCGCAGCACATCCCCCTGATTTTTGAGGCGGGCCAGCTGCTTTTGGTCAGCTTCTGTAGGGGTACTGGCCCCGTGCTGGTACGAAAAGGTGCCCATGTTCCACACTCGGTTGCCGGGGTCGGTGTGGCCAAAGTAGGCCGGGTTAATGGTGCCGTTGGGGGTGCGGGTGCCCTCGGCGCTGCCCACGGCCCAGGCCACCAGCGAGTCAGAGTCGCCGTCAAACAGACTCAGCAGCGGATTGGCGGGCTGTTTGGGCTGGGCCAGTTCGGCCCGGGCTGTGAGCACCGCAGGCGAAGGCTCCATACCAAAATCTAGGGCGAGAATCGTGGGCGGTGCTTGGGGTTCAGCCTTGGGCTCGGGTTGTGGTTCTGGTTGTGGCTCTGGCTCGGGGGGTGCCGCCGCCACCAAAACCATATCTGGGGCCGGGGGGGCCGGCGGCAGCAGCGCCGTGGCCGAGGTGGACTCGTTGAGGCCCACCGCCACACCGCGCCGATAGACCCCAGCGGGCAGCTGCTGGGGCGAGTGATAGCGCATGGGCGGGTTGACCGCCTGGGCCGGGATGGGCAGGGGCTGGTTAGCGAGGTCGGGGGCTGGGGCAGCGGTCACGGCTTCGGCCTCGGCTTTAGCTACCAGGGCTTCGTTAGCCCACTGCGGCTCTGCCAGCTCAAAGCTAAGCACGCCATCGTCGGCCCGCGCCGGGAAAGAACTTAACAGGGCCAGCAGGGCGCTGACGGCCAGCAGAGTGGGGTGAAGCTTCATGGGGCAAAGGGGGTAGGGGCAAAAAATAAAGGATCAACTGGGGGAGGTCAAGCAGGTAATCTCAGGCGGTTGGGGCTAGAAGCGAAAGCCCGAAGAGGGCTGGTTGAGCGATCGCTCTAGCACCCGGTCAGAGGGTTCAACGATGGCCCAAGCGCCATCGGGCTGGCGGCGCAGGGTGGCAAAGTGAATGTTGCCGCTGCGGCCGATCGCCTCTCCCGCCTGCACCGGCCCCAGCCGGGGCTGCCTGACGCCGCAGTAGCGAAACAGGTAGGCGGGCACCTCAGGGGTAGAAAAATAAATGCAGTGAAACCCCTTGGATGCCAGCTCTACCTGGCCAGAGAACGGTGCTCGTAGCCGGATGCCCTCCAGCCGCACCGAGATATCGCCCAGGCTGCCGGTAACCAGCTGCCCGGCCACGCGATCGCCCGACTCAATTTCCCAAGACTGCTTCAGCACAATCTGCCTGGGCACCACCGCAGCCGTGCCGCCGCAGCTAGTCAAACCAATAAGCAGCAGGCCCAGGCTGAGATTGCGGCTCAGCCACCGCAGACAAATCGGGATTCGGCTACAGAGGGCCATGCCCTCTCCCACTGCCGCAAACCGTGCTTGACCGCAGCGCCGCACCACCGCCAAAACGCTACTGAAACCTGAAGCGATAGCCAGCGTACTCGTCATTTTCGTACAAAATTACTAGCTGAACGGCGGGATCCCAGGCCATGGGGTAGGCCTCCCGCTCTGACACCACCCCCGATCGCACCTGTAGCTGAGGCAGACTGCAATAGGGTTCAGCGACAATTTTGCGCACATTTTCCTTGGGGTCGCGCTCGGGCACCACCAGCAGCTTCGCCAGCTGCTCACGGCTGAGCTGGGCGTTGCTCTGCACAATCTTTTCGCACCCTGGGGCGGTCTGGGGGCGGGCCGACGACAGCCAGCGGCGAATGCCCTGACCGTCGATGGCCATTAGCCCAATCGCCAGCACTAGCCCTCCGGCGACAAAGGGCTTGGCAGTAGCCAGAGCCACCCCGCCCCCCGACTG
>JBBSLR010000415.1:0-3601 GCA_038255045.1 Phormidesmidales cyanobacterium | reverse complement strand
GTCGCGATTGCCAGAGCTACCTTCCAGTTTTTCCCCTGGCGGCGTGAGCGAATGGTTGGGCACTTAGCCAAAAATTTAGGCAGGTTTTTTGATTCTCCAATGCGGCTGAGCACCTGGCTGATCGGTTCTCGGTGAACTAATGCAAATTGGCTACAAAGGCTTGACAGTTCGACGTGCTCCTCCGTTGATTTAGATGAGAGAGCCTGAATGCCTTTGATGAGCGCTTGCTCTAGCCCTTTAGAGTTGGTAATCACAACAGGCTGACTAAGCCCATTACTATTAGAGTCCCTAGAATTGGCTGTATCTAGTTGATCGGCGGAGGGGCGCAGAGTCACAATCACTTGACTGCTGTTGGGTAGTGGGGTCAAGACAAAGGCGTCGTAAGCAGACAGAAACTCAGTCAGGGTTTTATTATCCCCGTGGGCTTTGAGCACCTGGCTGGGGGATATCTGGTTGCGATCACGAAATAGCTTGCCCAGATGACATACGGTTACTGGCTCATGGGGTTGTACTTGCTGAGCCTGCTTTACCAATATTTTCAGCCAGCTTTTCATCTGCGCCAGGGTTGGCACGTTGATTGCGGTATCCGGGGGATCAGCCGGATCAGACAGCACCACGGTATGGCTGGTATGTTGAATCAGATTCTCGACTACTATCTGGGTCTGATGCTGGTGCACCCGGTAAGGGGTAATGCCCAAATCCATCAATGTGTAGCCGAGGTGCAGCAGGTCTTTGTCTGTAGAGCAAATAAAGACCTCGCGAATGTCCGGATTACGTAGCGAAATCAGGGAGACATCCAAAGACATTTTGATGTCGGCACTGTTTTTGCCAGATGGGACATGCACCATCTGATAGCCGCGCCGATAGAACTCCTGATCGCGATTGCCCAACAGACGCCAGTTGCCAAAGGCCAGCCGATGGCGAATGGGATAGGTGGCGATGGACTCCAAATGCTGCTCTAGGGATTCGGGCAGGTGGAGGTTCTCGGCATCCACCAATAGCAGACCGCAGTTCAGGTTGTCCCCAGGGGAAAGGTTAGTGGAATTGATCGGCTTAAGAGAATTAGCCGGGGCAGCTGTTGGGACAAGGCTCTCGACAGCATTAGGCTGAGTTGCTATCAGGCTGTGGATGGCAGCCACAAGCTGGGCATGAGGCTTAGAGCCGGAGAATGCTGGTACAAAGAGCTTATCGACCACCTGGTCTAAAGCGCGAAGGGTGGCCGCTGAATCGAGGCGTTGTTCAAACAGACCCAGAATTTTTTGCTGTTGTGCCTCAGTGGAGGTTTTCTGCAACCAATTCCGGCAGGTCTCGGACAAGATATGAGGATATCGCTGATGGGCGGTATACAGGGTAGTTAGTACAAGCTTGCCAATAGTGCTGGCAGCCTCGGAACCAATTGGCGTTGAGGAACGAATCATGAAGGTAGCCAAACAGACCAGTAGGCTGAACTACACCTGAGAAGTTATTTTTTCCCAATGGTAGGAAGTACAGGTTCCCCCTACTTAGCTTGCCCATCGTGCCCTGAGGTTATTCAGTGATATACGGGTGATTCATTACCTAGCTAATTCTCTAGTGCCGCGCGGATGTCTTCAACCCGCTGGCGGTTGACCCCGAGGTCAGACTGGCCCAGGCGCGAGGCCGATCGCACCTGAATGACTGACCCAGCCGGGTCGAGGTAAAACTCCACATCATCCACAAAGCCCAGCAGCTTGCTGGCAAACTCGGCGTAGAGGTAGCTGTCGGTAGATTCAACGATCGTAGTGCGGGGCATGGCGTTGACGATCGCTGTTAATTTGGCGATCGCCTGGGCCGGCTCACCGCTGTAGGCCAAGGGGGCGATCGCATGCTCAGCATCCTCATTACCCTGGCTGATGACACAGTTGGGCGAGGTGGGGCAGGGGGCCAGTTTGCCCTCCTTGACGCCCAGGTTGGTGGGGCGATCGCCCGCCAGATTGCCAAGCAGCGGTAATGCACCCATAGGGCCAGCCTCTAGAGAAACAGCAGCGCTGGAGCTAGCATTGCCCAGCAGAGTCAGCATAACTAAAGCGACCCCAAATATAAAGCGCCCAAAGCCTAAGCAGCCAAAGCCAGAACGCCCAAACCTAGAACAAAAACCAGACGTTAGCTCAGATATCAGCATGGTAAAACGTTCAAATCCTGAGGTGGCTCTCTTGTAGGATAAAGCAGATGAGTTAGCTCCGAGTCGCCCCATTCCCAGAGATTAACCATGACCATCCTCGCTGCCCCCACTCCAGTTGCCGATCTGCTGCGCCGCCAGCGAGCCTACTGGGCCACCGGGGCGACCCGCAGCCTCGATTTTCGCCTGGCCCAGCTGAAGGCGCTGCGGGCGGCAATTGTCAAATATCAGGCCGATATTATTGACGCGGCTAAACAAGACCTGGGCCGCCCTGAGTTTGAGGGCTACTTTGAGGTTGGGGTGATTAGCGAACTAGACTATGTAATCAAGCATTTGCCCCGCTGGGTGCAGCCCCGCAAGGTGTCTTTGCCCCTAAACCAGCTGCCCGGCTCGGCCTGGGTGCAGCCCGAACCCCTGGGGGTAGCGCTGATTATCGGCCCCTGGAACTATCCCTTTCAGCTGATAATTTCGCCGCTGATGGGGGTGATCGCCGCGGGCAACTGCGCCCTGCTCAAACCCTCAGAACTGGCCCCGGCCACCTCCAACGTGCTGGCCAAGCTGGTGGCAGACACCTTTGACCCGGCCCACGTGGCCCTGGTGGAAGGCGGCGTAGACACCGCCCAGGCCCTACTGGCCGAAAAATTTGACCATATATTTTTTACCGGCGGCGAGCGGGTGGGCAAGATCGTCATGCAGGCGGCGGCTCAGCACCTCACCCCGGTGACGCTGGAGCTGGGCGGCAAAAGCCCCTGCATTGTCGATGCCGATGTCAACCTAGAGGTGGCGGCCCGGCGAATCATGTGGGGTAAATTTCTCAACGCGGGCCAAACCTGCGTGGCCCCCGACTACCTGCTGGTGGATGAGCGCATTAAAGATCACCTGGTGACTGCCCTGCAGCAGCGGCTGCAAGACTGCTACGGCGACAACCCGGCCCAAAGCCCCGACTACTCGCGGATTGTTAATGAGCGCCAGTTTGACCGTCTGGTGGGGCTGCTGGGCCAGGGCAATGTGCTGGCGGGGGGCGAACACGACCGGGGTGATCGCTACATCGCCCCCACCTTGATCGACGGCATCGGCTGGGATGACCCGATCATGCAGGAGGAGATCTTTGGCCCCATGCTGCCGATTTTGACCTACCGAGATCTGGGGGAGGCGATCGCCGCCATCAACCAGCGACCCAAGCCCCTGGCGCTGTATCTGTTTTCGCGCGATCGCCAGGTGCAGGCCCAGGTGCTAGAGCATACCACCGCCGGGTCGGTGGGCATTAACGATGTCATTCTACAAATTGCCGTGTGGGATATGCCCTTCGGCGGGGTGGGCAGCAGCGGCATCGGCGGCTACCACGGCCAGTACAGCTTCGACACCTTTTCTCACCTCAAAAGCGTACTCAAAAAGCCCTTCTGGATGGATCTAGACTGGCGCTATCCCCCCTACGGTGACAAGGTAAAGCTGTTTCAGAAATTT
>JBBSLR010000414.1:0-3614 GCA_038255045.1 Phormidesmidales cyanobacterium | reverse complement strand
ATGCTAAAGTCGCCCGCCGAGGCCCACTCAAACATGGCCTGGTAGGGGGGGTGCCCCTGCCACTGGCTCCAAAAAATTGCAAACGAAAAGACCATCGCCGCCCCAATCAGGGAGACGATGAAAATAGAGGCTGGCTGCCGCAGCTTGGTGGTGGCCTGACCATAGGAAATTAGGCCAGTGCCGACCACGGCAGCACCGATCAGCGGCAGCACCGGTATCAGCCAGGCGTATTGATAAAGTGTGTCTACAGAATCCATCTTGACTGCCTACTCCAAAAGCTTGCGTGAGTTGGCAAAAAACCGCTTACATTCTGACATACCCTTCCCCAAGGAAAAGTCGGTTTCGCAGCAAAGTTGGGGAATTTGGCGGGGCGATCGCCCCCCAGCCCCTGCTCCCAGACTCGGCGCAGCCCCAGGCAACACAGCGCAAAGGCCTGCCCTAGTATGATCCTGGCCATTTGAGCAGGGCGCTGGGTCTTTCTTAAGAAAGATGTTCGATTTCTGGCTCGATAACTCCCCGGCGGCAAATCTCTGCGCCTAAGCCATAATCAGGGCAGTCTGGGCTGGTGCGATCGCCCGCTCCCGCCCAGTCCCCCCTCCGCCCCGTGAGTTAGCCGTTCTGCTGTGACCCGATGAAGCTCTGGCTAGTCTGCTTTTTACTGCTATTTGGCGTCGCCGAAACCGCCCAGTGGTTTGGCCAACTGGCCTGGTTTGGCAGCGTCGAGCTATCGCTGCCGCTGACCATTGGGGGCGGAGTTGGCCTGGCGATCGCCTCCAACTATGCCCCCCGCTTTAGCCGCCGCTGGCCCGGCGCGATCGCCCCCAAACCACCAGCGCCGCCCCCCCTGCCACCAGTTGCAGCCCCCGTGAAGGCCACCCAGGCCAGCCGCCAGGGCGATACGATCTCGTTTGAGATCAAGAAATCAAAATAGCACCCACTCCCTACCTCCCCATACCTCGCTTCAGCTCCTCCAGCTCCTGCTCCGTCTCCCACTGCTGAAACGATCTCTCTAATGGATCCATCGGGTCTTTGCCGACGCTGCCGAAGGGGGGCTTGGCCCAGCCGGTATCCCAGCTGGTGGTGTGCTGGGTGGTGCGCTCGGCCTGGGTCTCGGCGATTTTGGCTTTGAGTTCGCGGCGGCGATCGTGAATTTCTTTTTGCAAATTGCGGGTCTGGGCGATCTGGTCTTTGACCCCCTTCATCTGGCCCCAGTCTTGGTTGCCCTGGCGCAGCAGAGCGGCCTCGCGCTCTTGGGCGGCTTTGACCAGGTCAAGGCGGTTGGCGGCCTGGGCGTTTTGAATGCGATCGTGCCAGCGCTGAATATCTTGGGCAGTAGCCAGAATGCTGTCTTGGAGCTGCTGCTCGCGGCGCTTGAGGTCGCCCAGCAGCTTGATAGCGTCTTGCTCTTGGCCCCGCAGCTGGTCTTCTAGGCCAAACAGCTCCAGGTGAGGGTTGGCTTTGAGAAATTCGTCGAGCCGAGTTTCAAGAAATTTGCTCAGGTCTTCAAAGAGGCCCATGGTGTACTCCTGCCGCAACGACTGCCTTACAGAATAGCGGTTCGTTCATTACTCACACCTACTCACACCAGCCCCTTCACCCGCTCCTTCGCCTCTAGGCGCAGCTGCTTCACCCGCCGAAACAGCTCAGTTCCGGTGTGGATGTAGCTCTCTTCATAGCTCATGGTGAAGCGCTCCAGCTCATCGAGACCATCCTCTAGCAGCCCCAGGCAGTGGTAAATATCCGCCGCTACCCCCGCCGTGCTCGCCGGGTTCGCCATCGAATTAAACTTGCCCTGGGCCTGACCCAGCCAGGCGCGCCCCTGCTCTAAATACGCCATAAACCCCTCCATCAGCTCGTCGTCAAAGGGGTCTGCCGACAGTTTGCGAATCTCTGTTCTGAGCGGCGACATAATCTTGCCCATCAGCCGATCTACCGGGCCGTAGACCAGCTTTAGCCAGGCATCTTCCCTCGCCTCCGACGACTGGGTGGCCTTGCGGGCGTAGCGATAGACCTCCTGCGCGGCGGCGGTGCGCTGAGCCCGGCTGGCGGCGCTTTCTACCGGGTCGGCGGCGACAAACCCCTGGCGCTGCTGGTCATAGACCGTGCGCTTAGAGGGGTCGCCAATCACCTCATAGGCGGTGTTGATCCGGGCAATGCGATCGTGGGAGGCGCGATCGCTCTGGCTGTCGGGGTGAAATTCTTTTGCTAGACGGCGGTAGGCGCGCTTGATCTCCGCCTGGGTTGCCGTCTCATGAATTTCGAGGGTTTGGTAGTGGGTCTCGGGTGGCATAAAAACATTTTAGGGGAAGGTGGGGGGTAGGGGTTGGGGAGAGGATTTTAGATTGGGTTTATCGTAGCGTGGGTCAAGTTCAGCTAGCCCAACCGAAAAATAGCTGACCCAGATGGCGCGCCCCACCCATGCCCAACCATGCGACACCCCACTATTTGCCGGGTGGTTCCACTACCATAAGGCCGCTCCCAAGCTGGAGTGGTTCCAAAACGTGGAATCGATGATGAACCACCATCTGGCCGGGCTGCTGGGCCTGGGCTGTCTGGGCTATGCGGGTCAGCAGATCCACGTGTCGCTGCCGGTGAATGCTTGTTTAGATCAGTGGATCCAAGGTATCCACGGAGCGGCGGCGGGGAATACCGCGCCGAATGTTCTGGCTGGGGTGAGTCCGGTGTTTGCCGGTGGCCTGGTGGCCGTTGGCGGCAAGGTGGCCATGGCGGCGATTCCCCTGGGAACGGCGGACTTTATGGTGCACCACATCCACGCCTTCACCATCCACGTGACGGTGCTGATCTTGCTGAAGGGTGTGCTGTTTGCCCGCAGCTCCAGGCTGATTCCTGACAAAGGCGAGCTGGGCTTCCGGTTCCCCTGCGACGGGCCAGGCCGGGGCGGCACCTGCCAGGTTTCCGCTTGGAACCATGTGTTCCTGGGCCTGTTCTGGATGTACAACTGCATCTCAATTGTGATTTTCCACTTCAGCTGGAAGATGCAGTCGGATGTGTGGGGGACGGTGTCGCCCGATGGAGCGGTGTCGCATATTACCGGCGGCAACTTTGCCCAGAGCGCCATTACCATCAACGGCTGGCTGCGCGACTTCCTGTGGGCGCAAGCCTCCCAGGTGATCAGCTCCTACGGGTCGGCGCTGTCGGCCTACGGGCTGCTGTTCCTCGGGGCGCACTTTGTGTGGGCCTTTAGCCTGATGTTCTTGTTCAGCGGTCGCGGCTACTGGCAAGAGCTGATCGAGTCGATTGTTTGGGCGCACAGCAAGCTGAAGCTGGCTCCAGCGATCCAGCCCCGTGCCCTGAGCATCACCCAAGGTCGGGCCGTGGGCCTGGCGCACTACCTGCTGGGGGGGATTGCCACGACGTGGGCCTTCTTCCTGGCGCGAATAATTGCGGTGGGATGACCCGTTTGGTCATGGGATCCCGGGGGGAATAATCCCCCCACTCCGTAGGGGCGAACCAATGTGTTCGCCCCCCAACCCCGGGGAGGGCAGACACGTTGGCCTGCCCCTACGGCGACCCACACCACCGCATTTCACGAATTGCGTTCTTTGACCCATTCGTATCCGTTTTGATTCATGGCAACTAAATTCCCTAAATTT
>JBBSLR010000413.1:0-3618 GCA_038255045.1 Phormidesmidales cyanobacterium | reverse complement strand
GGATGAAAACCGCTCTCGCAGCACCGGCGGCACCGGGCTGGGGCTGACCCTGGTGCGATCGCTGATTGAAGCCATGGCAGGGCAGGTGAGTCTGCGATCGCAGCCCAACCAGGGCAGTGTATTCACCATTAGCTTGCCAATTTAGCTACCCACCTCAGGAGCACTGCCATGGGCGCTCAGATTTTGATAGTTGAATGACGAAGTTAAGCTGGCTCAGAGTGATTCAGACGGTGCGGGGGGTGGGGTATGGGCTGCGGGAGGGGCCGTGGGGGTTAATTGGGATTCGTCAGCTGGCGCTCAGGAGATTCTCAGGCGGGGGTTTTAGGGTGGGGCCATGGTGAACTGTACAACCGCCGATCGTGGCTAGACTGTCCCTTACTCTAGTGAAATCCTGGTTCAGAAGAAAATGGCTCTGGCTGGGCCTGGGGCTGGGCTTGGCCCTACTGCTGGCTCTGCTGCTACGACCCGGCAGCCTGTGTTACCTGCTCTGTCCGGCCCTGCTCTGGGTACAGGCCCAGGGCGCGGTGGGGGTGATCGCCTACATCGGGATCTACAACCTGGCGACGGTGTTGTTTGTGCCGGGGGCCTTGCTCACCCTGGGGGGCGGTGCTCTCTACGGGGTGCTGTGGGGGTCGGTGTATGCCCTGGGGGCCGCTACCCTGGGGGCGACCATGGCCTTTGCCATCGGCCGCTACCTGGCCCGGGGGGCGGTCTGTCGGCGGCTGAGATCGCACCCCCACTTCCAGGCTCTAGATCTGGCTGTGACGCAATCGGGCTTTAAGATTGTGCTGCTCACCCGGCTGTCGCCGATCCTGCCCTTTAACCTGCTCAACTACGCCTACGGCGTGACCAATGTTTCCCTTAAACACTATCTGCTGGGGTCTCTGGGCATGGTGCCCGGCACGGTCATGTACGTTTATCTCGGTGCCCTAGCTGGCGATATTGCCACCCTCGGCAGTCAACCTCACCTCACCCCCGAGGCCCAGCTGATCCAGGGGCTGCTTCACACCCTTGGGCTAGTCGCCACCGCTGCTGTCACCCTGGTGATCTCCCGCCACGCCCGCCGCGCCCTGCAGCAAACCGTACCGCAAACCCCTACCTCTACCCAGCTATGACTGCCCCCAGTTCCCTTAACCTCGAACCCGCCCTGGTGCCCCTCACTGGCCCCAACCAAACCCTGCAAGCCCACGTTCACCCCCCCGGCTGGGTCAACCCCAGCCCCGCCTCCCGCTACGACCTCGTGGTCATTGGTGCCGGTACCGCTGGCCTGGTGGTGGCGGCGGGGGCGGCGGGCCTCGACCTGGGCCTCAAGGTAGCCTTAGTCGAAAAAAGCCTGATGGGGGGCGACTGCCTCAACGTAGGCTGCGTGCCCTCCAAATGCATCATCCGCTCATCGCGGGTGGTGGCCGACATGCGCGAGGCCGCCCCCTTTGGCATTCAGCCGCCAGAGTCGATCGAGGTTGACTTCGCCGCCGTGATGGATCGCATGCGCCAAATTCGCGCCGACATCAGCCACCACGATTCGGTGGAGCGCTTCAGCAACCTGGGCATCGACGTATTTTTGGGCGAGGCCCGCTTTGTCGATGGCGCAACGGTGCAGGTGGGAGAGCATCGCCTACCCTTCAAAAAAGCCGTGATCGCCACCGGAGCCCGCGCCCATCGTCCCTCGGTGCCGGGGCTGGCCGAGGCCGGATTTCTCACCAACGAAACCGTGTTTTCCCTCACCGAGCGGCCCCGCCGTCTGGCGGTGATTGGCGGCGGCCCGATTGGCTGCGAGCTGGCCCAGGCCTTTCACCGGCTGGGCAGCGACGTCACCCTGCTGCACAACCACGGCCACCTGCTCAACCGCGAAGACGCCGATGCCGCCGAGCTCGTGCAGCAGCAGCTGATCAAAGAGCAGCTCAATTTGGTGCTGGATGGAACGCTAGAGCGGGTCGAAACTACGGCTACGGGCAAGGTACTGCACTATAGCCAGAAGGGTTCGTCAGCAACCCAAACTGTCGAAGTCGATGAGATTTTGGTGGGGGCGGGGCGGGTGCCCAATGTCGATGGCCTGAATCTGGAGGCGGTGGGGGTCGAGTATGATCGCCGCCGGGGCGTAGTGGTCAACGACCACCTGCAAACCACTAACCCCAAAATCTTTGCCGCCGGCGACATCTGCATGGACTGGAAGTTTACCCACGCCGCCGATGCCGCCGCCCGGATTGTGATCAAAAACGCCCTGTTTGCTCCCTTTGGCCTAGGGCGCAGCCAGCTCAGCAGCCTGGTGATGCCCTGGGTGACCTACACCGACCCCGAAATTGCCCATGTGGGGCTGTATGCCCACGAGGCCAAGCAGCAGGGTATCGAGACCGACACCATTGAGATTCCCTTTTCGACGGTGGATCGCGCCCTGGCCGATGGCGAGAGCGAAGGGTTTTTGAAAATTCTCCACAAAAAAGGCTCCGACAAGATCTTGGGGGCCACCATCGTCGCCCGCCACGCCGGGGAGATGATCAGCGAGATCACCCTGGCGATGGTCACCGGGCAGGGGCTGAGCGCTATCAGCGGGGTGATTCACCCCTACCCCACCCAGGCGGAGGCGATTAAGAAGGCCGCCGATGCCTACCGCCGCACCCTGCTGACCCCCCGCACCAAGTCATTCTTGAAGCTATTAACTAAGATTAGCTAGCGATAACTTGGTCTGTTCACGTTCGCCCTGGGTTTGGTGGGGCTGTTACCTGTGCTGCTGTCGGCCCTACCGTTTTGCGGGGCTACCCTCTGCCCGCTAGTCCCCACCAGCTCGGCCTTTGTGGCCAATGGACGCAGTGCCGAGCTGCTGCCGCATCTGGTGGCTCAGGTCTGGCCTGCCTCCCTGGAGACGAATTGGATCTACGGCCTTCCTCTGGGCCTGGTGGTGGTCGGGCTGTTGTGGCGCAGACTCTCATTGCAGCACTTTGCCACGGGCTACTGGTTTAGCCTGTTCATTCTCAGCCCGATTATGCACAGCTGGTATTTCACTTGGCTGGTGCCCTTTGCGGTGCCGAGCCAAAATTGGGGCGTCAGGCTGGACAGTCTGTCGATCTTTGTCTATTTTGTTTTGCCCTCTCGTGTACCCGCCTGGCAGTTGACTCTGGCCGAACGGCTACTGCTGTGGTTGCCCTTTGTGCTGGGCTGGCTATGGACGGTTTACCACGAGGCTCAAAGGGGTAAAGCTGAGGCTGCTGAGCGATCGATTGATTGATTTTAAAGAGCACCAAAAGCCCAAAGGTTACAGAATTATTTACTGAGTTCTCCCCTCGTTCCCATGCTCTGCGTGGAAACGCTCACCGTGGCGCTCCTGCGCCCCATGCTCAGACGATAGAGTCTGGGGCGGTGTCTCCACGAATGAGGTGATGAGGGTGTCAACCCGATACGTGATTATGGAGTGATTCTTGTTGTAGATAGCAGCGATCGCTGCGATCGCCATCAGGATTGCTAGATACAGCTTCACAAGATTGGCTCTTCCGGATCTAAGGTGACAATCGTATAATGGGTTACATGTCGAGGGTGCTAGCATTATGGACTTCCACATAGATACGTTGCTCAATTTTCCTCATGCAACAGTCGAGCAGTGCATTCAGGAATCCGGAGATGTAT
>JBBSLR010000412.1:0-3632 GCA_038255045.1 Phormidesmidales cyanobacterium | reverse complement strand
ATGGGAGAATATTGCTCAATTCAAGTCCTGAGCTAAAGCAGGGCTTGGTGTATAACCCGTTTACTATGCTTGACCTGCACAGCCACACCACCTTCTCAGACGGCACCCTGACCCCGGCGGAGCTGGTGACGGCGGCGATCGCGGCAGGTGTCAAGGCGCTGGCCATTACCGACCACGACACCCTGGCCGGGTGGGATGAGGCGATCGATGCCGCCGGAGATGCGCTGGAAATCGTGCCGGGGGTCGAGCTGAGCACGGTGGAAAACGGGCGATCGCTCCACATTCTCGGCTTTTACCCCAGCCGGGTAGCCCTAGAGCCGCCCCTGGGAGAGCGGATTGCGGGCCGCCACCGCCGCGCCCAGCAGATGGTAGAAAAACTGGCCGAGTTGGGCTTTCCGGTCGAGCTGCCCGCCATGCGGGGCAACATGGCCCCCGGTCGACCCCACATCGCAACGGCCCTGGTCAAGGCGGGCCATGTTGGCTCCAAGAAAGAAGCCTTTGACCGCTGGCTGGGCGACCACGGCCCCGCCTACGTGCAGTACGAGAAATTTTCTGCCGCCGAGGGCATTCAGCTGCTGCGCGACTGCGGCGCGGTGCCGGTGTGGGCGCACCCCCACCTGTTTAAGGGGTCAACGGTAGATGCCCTGCTGCCCCAGCTGGTGGCGGCGGGGCTGATGGGGGTCGAGGTCTACCACCCCCACCACAGCCCCAGCGACGTGCGGCGGCTGGAGGAGTACTGCGATCGCCATCACCTGGTGATGACCGGCGGCAGCGACTACCACGGCCCCCCTGAAGCAAAATCGGAGACTAAATCTGGGGCCAGATCTGGGGCCAGGGAGAAACAGTCTGCGGGGCTTAACCAGCTGCACATCTCCCTCGATCTGCTGGCTCCGCTGAAGCAGGCGGCGGCGACCCTAGGCCGCGATCTTCCCCACCATGGTTGATGATTGCTTGGCCCTATCTTGGCCGCCGCTCGGTATTTTGGGCGAGAACTCTGGGGTGTTATGGGGCGCGCTGATCGGGCCAGATCAGATGTCTGACTTCTTTGCCCTGACCATTGTATTTTTAGCTGGGCTGTCGCGGGCGGTGGGTGAGGCGATCGTGCTGTTTATCAACCGGGTCAAGCCGCTGCGGTTTGTGCTCAGCCTGGTGCTGTCGGCGCTGCTGTTTGTGGCGGTCTATCTTTTCTGGGCGCTGAGCATTTGGGTGGCTAGCCGCTGGCTGCTAGAGCAGCCCGTGCCCTGGCAAACGGTGAGAGATAGCCTGACCCTGAGCTACATTCCGCTGATGTTTAGTTTTTTGGGGGCGATGCCCTACCTGGGGGTGCCGGTGCTGCGACTGCTGGGCCTGCTTACCTTGCTGCTGCTGGTGTCTAACCTGGCGGTGCTGGGCCACCTGACTCTGGGGCAGGCGATCGCCCATGCGGTGATGGGCTGGCTGGGGTTGCTGGTGGTGCAGCAAACCACCGTGGCCCAGCCCGTGATCAAACTGGGTCGCTGGCTCACCAACTGGACGGCGGGGGTGACTCTGGTGCGCGATCGCCGCCAGCTCAAAACCCTGGTTGCCGCCACCCCCCTGGGACCAGGGGATGGCATTATCCTAGCTCCGGGAGCGTTTACCCGCGGGGTATATCCGGCTACTGCTGAGGCCGGTGATTTATCTGGCGTTCTGTCTGGCAGTCCGTCTGGCGATCTATCTGGCAGCCGGTCTGGGGAGCCGCCGCGATCGCGGCGGCTGACGCTGCTGTGGATTTATCTGGCCCTGGGCCTGCTGGCCCTGGTGGTGGCCCTCAGCCTAGAGCCGCTGCGGGCTCTGCTCACCACCTGGCAGGGCCAGAGCCGCCCGACTCGCTGGCTGGCCGACCTGATCTGGGTGGGGGCGATCGCCCTGGTGGTGGGGGCCATGCTGGCTCCGCTTGAGGCCCTGGGCTGGTGGGCCGGCTGGTACGGCGATGACGCCGATAGGCTCAATGCCCTGCCGGCGCTCAAGGGCACTACAGTCACCGCTGCACCACCCCAGCGCTTCATCGTCTATCTCGACGGCATCAACCAGGTCACCGCCACCTACCTGCCCACCGTCGCCCGCTACCTCGACCAGCTGGGTCAGGCGCTGCCCTCAGACATCACCCTGGTCAAGGGGCTGCTGTCTTACTCGGTGCTCAACCGAGCGCTAACCGAGAACCGTCCCCTAGCCTTTTTTTGGCGTGGGGTAGAAACCCTGGCCCGGCGGCTCGGCCCCTGGGTGGGGATCATCATCAACATTCGCAATGTGCTGATGGTGGCGGTGTCGGCCGACCAGCGCTTTGGCCCCATCTACAACCAGGGGATTGCCCAGCGGGTCTACGAAAGCCTGGTGCACCACGGCTACCCCGCCGCTGGGGGCATTCCCCTGACGCTGATTGGCTACAGCGGCGGCGGGCAGATCGCCACGGGCATTATGCCTTTTCTCAGGCGCTCTCTGGGGGCACCCATTGAGGTGATTTCCCTCGCCGGGGTGATCAGCGGCAGCAGCCAGGTGCTAGAGGCCGAGCAGCTCTACCACCTGGTGGGCAGCAAAGACAAGGTGGAGCGCCTGGGGCCAATTATGTTTCCCCGTCGCTGGGCGATCGCCCCCCTGAGCTACTGGAACCGGGCCAAGCGCAAGGGCAACATTACCTTCATTCCCCTCGGCCCCGTGGGTCACCAAGTGCCCGGCGGCGTGCTCGACGACCAGGCTTTTTTGTCCGATGGCCGCAGCCACCTGCAGCAGACCCTCGACCTCACCCTCGACATTCTGGTGGGCGACCTGCGAAATTACCTCGATATCCAGAAAATTCAGGTGACTCGGCCCGGCAACTACTACCAGTTTCAGAGCGTTCCCTTTAACCACCCCAGCTACTACCGGGTGCAGTCAACCCTGCCCGAGCCTTGGTATTGCCCGGTGGGTCAATGGCTGGGGCGACTGGTGCTGCCCGACCTCGACCAGCGCGCCGAGATCGACGGGGTGTGGCTAGAACTGCTGCACACCCCCCCGGCCTACCGGGCCTGGCTGGGTCAGCGGGTGGTGCTGCGCTGGCGCTGCGACCCCGGCCTCAAAAAGCAGTTTATGGCCGTCACCCGCGACATTCACTTCAGCAGCGAGGCCGAAGCCTCTCACTGCGATGGCATGATTTTGCCCTCTCGGCTCAACTACTGGCGGCTGGTGACGCCCCTAGAGTCTTTGGCCGGGGCCAGACCCATGGATGATGTGATCGTGAAGCTGCCTGACCTGG
The DNA here is from genome assembly GCA_038255045.1 of Phormidesmidales cyanobacterium. Lineage (GTDB taxonomy): Bacteria > Cyanobacteriota > Cyanobacteriia > Phormidesmidales > Phormidesmidaceae > Nodosilinea. The sequence goes on along the minus strand of JBBSLR010000412.1, from coordinate 382 downwards.
TGACCGTGGAGAGTAGGGCGGGGAGCGGAGATGAGAAACCGCCCGCCGTTAGCCGCCACTCCTCACCCGCCCCGCCCCATTCCCTCACGCTGACCATCGATCACGAACCCATCCAAATCTCTGGTCTCTACTACGCCCTGGTGCAGTTTCTCGCCCCGGTGGATGAGGCCCTAGAGCGCTACCGGGTGGTGCACTACAACCCCGCTACCGAAGCCTTCGATGGCCTAGAAGAAACCGTGCGTTTGCCCACGGTGGTGCGCGACGGCGACGGCATCGATGCGGCCACCAACCGCGATCTGGAGCGATCGCCCCTCAATGCCACCGGCTGGTACATCTACGGTGCCCAGGCCCACAGTGGCGAACTTAGTGGCGAGTTTGTGGT
>JBBSLR010000411.1:0-3654 GCA_038255045.1 Phormidesmidales cyanobacterium | reverse complement strand
GACGGGGAGCGATCGCTCGAAATTCGCGTCCCCATGGGCAAGGGCATTTCTGGCTACGTGGCGACCAACGTGACGCCGCTAAATATTCCCGACGCCTACGCCGACGATCGCTTCGACCGCACCTACGACCAAAAGCACGGCTATCGCACCCGCAGCATTCTCTGCATGCCGGTGCTGAGCAAAAAAACCGACAACATTGTGGCCGTGGTGCAGCTGCTCAACAAGCTCAACCACACCCCCTTCGACGAACAGGACGAGCGCCACTTTAAAGAGTTTGCCGAGTCTTTGGGGGTGATTCTCGAAAGCTGCAACTCGTTTTATATTGCCGCCCGCAACCAAAAAGGGGTCGCCGCCCTGCTGAAGGCGATCTCGTCGCTGGAGCAGAGCTTAGATCTAGAGAAAACCCTGCAATCGGTGATGGGAGAAGCCCGTCAGCTGATGCAGGCCGATCGCAGCACCCTGTGGCTGATCGACGAAGACAGCGGCGAGCTGTGGTCAAAGGTGAAATCTGGCGATGGCAAATCTCTAGTCGAGCTGCGGATTCCCAGCGATACCGGCATTGTCGGCCATGTGGCCACGACCGGCGAGGCGTTAAATATCCCCGATGCCTACCAAGACCCTCGCTTCAACCCCGACGCCGACAAGCGCACCGGCTACCTCACCCGCACCATTCTCTGCATGCCGGTGTTTGACTCGGGAAGCAGGCTAATCGCCGTCACCCAGCTGATCAACAAGGCCCAGGGCAGGTTTACTACCTCCGACGAGGCCTTTATGCGGGCCTTCAACATTCAGGCGGGGGTGGCCCTCGAAAACGCCAAGCTGTTTGAGAGCGTGCTGGTCGAGAAGCAGTACCAAAAAGACATTTTGCAAAGTCTCTCCGACGCGGTGATTTCCACCGATATGGAGGGGCGCATTGTCACCATCAACGACGCCGCCCTGGAGCTGATCGGCTGCCCCGAAGACACCGACCACAGCCGCACGATTCGCGATCGCTGGCAGGCGGCCCTCCACCGCCGCCCGGTGTGGGAGGTAATTCCCATCGATAACCTGCGCTTTCGCCTAGAAGATAGCCTAAAAAACGGGGCGCGCAACTATGTGCCCGAGCAGAGCCTGCGGGTGGCGGTGGCCCCCGGCCCCGGCTCCGGCCTAGCCCCCTTCTCAGAGCTGGCCCTGCCCGACCCTGACGCCCCCGAAATCTATCGGGCCTGGGGCAACCCCACCGCCCCCCCGGTGCCCGCCGAGCTGGTGCAGCGCATTGAGCGCAGCCTCAACCTCACCGTCAACCCCCTCACCAACCCCGAAGGCGGCGTGCTGGGCGGCCTGCTGGTGCTCGAAGACATCAGCCAAGAAAAGCGAATGAAGAGTACCCTCTATCGCTACATGACCCCCAGCGTGGCCGAGCAGGTGATGGCCCTGGGCGACGATCTGCTGATGAAGGGCGATCGCAAAGACGTCACCGTGCTGTTTTCCGACATTCGCGGCTACACCACCCTGACCGAAGACCTCGAAGCCGACAAAGTCGTGGAAATGCTCAACGCCTACTTTGAGACCATGGTGGAGTCGGTGTTTAACTTCGAGGGCACCCTCGACAAATTTATTGGCGACGCGCTGATGGCGGTGTTTGGTGCGCCCCTGCCCCTCACCAACCACGCCTGGGCGGCGGTGCAGAGCGCCCTTGACATGCGGCGGCGGCTGGTCAGCTTCAACGCCGAGCGCGGTGTCCTGGGTCAGCCCGAAATTCGCATTGGCATTGGCGTCAGCTCTGGCGAGGTGGTCTCGGGCAACATTGGCTCCCAGCGCAAAATGGAGTACACCGTCATTGGCGACGGGGTCAACCTCAGCTCGCGCCTGGAGGGCGTCACCAAAGAATACGGCTGCGATATCGTCATCAGCGAATATACTTACGCCCTCTGCGCCGACAGAATTTGGGTGCGCGAGCTAGACCGCACCCAGGTAAAAGGCAAGCAGCGAGCCGTGGGCATCTACGAACTGATCGACCAGCGCGACACCCCGCTCAGCGCCGATACCGAAGCCTTTCTCGATCTCTACGCCAAGGCCCGCAGCGCCTACACCGCCATGGAGTTTGAGCGAGCCCTGAGCCTCTTTGAGCAGGCCCAGCAGATGCGCTCCGGCGACAAAGCCGTGGCCGTGCACCTGAGCCGCGCCCGACAGTACCTGGTGCAGCCGCCCCCCGAAGACTGGGACGGCGTCTACGTGATGACGACCAAATAATGGCGTTGTGGAGATGACGAGGGCCACCATTGCTGGCGGGCATCTACCCTCGCTGATCCATCGCAAGGGGGAGCAAACCCGGTAGGATGAAACATGTGTTCAAAATGAACACTCTTGTTCAGAATGAACACTCTTGTTTAAAACGAGCATTCTCAGGTTGTTCCACTGCTGTCTCTGTTGAGCCCACGCACCGCACATGTCCCTGTTTGACTGGTTTGCCAATCGTCGAAAGTCAGGCCCCATCAGCGAAGACCGCCAGGAGCGGGAAATTGCCGATGGCCTATGGACCAAGTGTGAGCACTGCGACGTTCTCACCTATACCAAAGATCTGCGCACTAACCAGTGGGTGTGCGGAGAGTGTGGACACCATCACCGCATCTTCAGCGACGAGCGCATTCGTCAGCTGATTGACGGCAACACCTGGCAGGCGCTAGACACCCACATTCAGCCCCAAGACCCGCTCAAGTTTAAAGACCGCAAAGGCTACGGCGATCGCCTGCGCGACACCCAGGCCAAAACCCAGCTCACCGACGCCGTGCAGACCGGTCTGGGCGAGCTAGACGGCCTGCCCGTGGCCCTGGGGGTGATGGACTTTCGCTTTATGGGCGGCAGCATGGGTTCGGTGGTCGGTGAAAAGCTCACTCGCCTGATCGAGCGCGGCACCGCCAGCCGCTGCCCGGTGATCATCGTCTGCGCCTCGGGGGGCGCCCGCATGCAAGAGGGCATGCTCAGCCTGATGCAGATGGCCAAAATTTCGGGTGCCCTGCAGCAGCACCAGGCCGCCAAACTGCTCTACATGCCGGTGCTCACCCACCCCACCACGGGGGGTGTCACCGCCAGCTTTGCCATGCTGGGCGACATTATTGTGGCGGAGCCAAAGGCCACCATTGGCTTCGCCGGTCGCCGGGTGGTCGAGCAAACCCTGCGCGAAAAGCTGCCCGACGACTTTCAAACCGCCGAGTATCTGCGCGCCCACGGCTTTGTTGACCTGATTGTGCCCCGCACCCAGCTCAAGCAAACCCTGGCCCAGCTGATGCGCCTACACCAGCCGGTGGCGGCGGCGGTTGTCGAGGGCCACACACCTTGGCCCAACGGCCTCGGCTCGGGCGCACCTAGCCACATCGGGGTCGATTTATAGGGGCGAAACCTTGGGAATGGCCCCCTTCGGTGGCATGATGGACATTACAAGAACGATTTAGTGGAGGCAGCTCCGCTGAATCAAATCTAATCTCAGTTCAGCATCGGAGTTTTTCCCCAGGGGAAACGGCTCCCAAACTCAACTGGGCAAGCTGTGTTGATTTCATACCCAAGCCCTATATATTTCGAGGAGAACCATGGTGAAGAGATGCATTTGGCTAGTTGCGGTCGCACTCTTCTTTGTCAGCCACCTGGTAATGGGAGACGCTGTTGCGGCTGAGCTAG
>JBBSLR010000410.1:0-3657 GCA_038255045.1 Phormidesmidales cyanobacterium | reverse complement strand
TCCCCTCGCCCCCTGGGAGAGGGGCCGGGGGTGAGGGCCTCAAACCCCTGCTGCCCCAATTCCTCCAACCCCTTATCGGTTAAAGACTCCACCACCCGCTGAATCTCAGGCAGCGTAGCCTCCTCCAGCGGCAGTTCCACGGATTGCTCATTCAGCGACCTGACATCCGCCAGCCCCATGCCGTAGGCCGACAGCACCCCGGCGTAGGGATGCAGAAACACCTCCGTCATGCCCAGGGCATCGGCGATTAGACAGGCGTGCTGGCCCCCGGCCCCGCCAAAGCTGCACAGCACGTAGTCTGAAACGTCATAGCCCCGCTGCACCGAGATTTTTTTGATCGCGTTGGCCATTTTCTCCACCGCAATGGCGAGGAATCCCGCCGCCACCTGCGCCGGGCTGGGGGAACTTCCGGTGGCAGCGTGAATCTTCTCCGCCAGCGCCACAAACTTCTCCTGCACCACCAACCCATCCAGCGGCAAATTGCCCTCTGGCCCGAACATGGCGGGGAAAAACTCGGGCTGAAGCTTGCCCACCATCACGTTGCAGTCGGTCACCGCCAACGGCCCGCCCTGGCGATAGCAGGCTGGCCCTGGGTACGCCCCCGCCGACGCTGGCCCCACCCGGTAGCGGCTGCCGTCAAAGCTGACGATGGAACCGCCCCCCGCCGCCACGGTGTGAATCGCCATCATCGGTGCCCGCAGCCGCACCCCGGCCACCTCGGTTTCAAAGGTGCGCTCATACTCGCCCCGGTAGTGCGATACATCGGTGCTGGTGCCGCCCATGTCAAAGCCAATCACCCGCTCATACCCCGCCTGGCGGCTAGTCTGCACCGCCCCCACCACGCCCCCCGCCGGCCCAGAGAGAATGCTGTCTTTACCCTGGAACAGCGCCGCGTCGGTCAGGCCACCGTTAGACTGCATGAACATTAGCTTCGTCTGCGGCACAGCTCGCTGTGCCGCAGACGAAGACATTAATTGCTCGGCCACGCGATTCACATAGCGCCGCAGAATCGGCGACAGATACGCGTCCACCACCGTGGTATCGCCTCGGCTGATGAGTTTGATCAGCGGGCTGACCTGGTGAGAGAGCGAGACCTGGGTAAAGCCGACCTGGCGGGCCAGTTTGCCCAGGCGCAGCTCGTGGGCGGGGTAGCGATAGCCGTGCATCAGGGCGATCGCACAGGCCCGAATCCCGCTGTCGTAGGCGTTCTGAAGTTTCCCGAGCAGCCGTTCTTCTTCCACGGCATCCAGCGGAACCAGCACCTCGCCCTGGGCGGTGAGGCGTTCGTTGACCTCGATCGCCCGTTCGTAGAGCATCTCTGGTAGCTCGATGTGGCGGGCAAAGATGTTGGGGCGGTTTTGGTAGCCAATGCGCAGGACGTCGCGGAAACCTTTGGTGGTGAGCAGGAGGGTGCGATCGCCCTTGCGCTCCAGCAGCGCGTTGGTGGCTACCGTGGTGCCCATCTTCACCGCCTCAATCGCCGCAGCGGGAATGGCCTCATCTTTCCCCAGCCCCAGCAGGTCGCGCATGCCCTGGATCGGGGCATCGGCGTAGCGATCGGGGTTCTCCGACAGCAGCTTGTGGAGCACAATCTGGCCATCGGGGCGGCGGGCTACTATGTCGGTAAAGGTGCCGCCGCGATCAATCCAAAATTGCCAGCGCGGGTCAGGGGTGGGCGATGGGGGCATAGGACAAAGGAATGGGAAACTTTAGGCGGGCTAATGGCTTCATTGTGAACTACCGCTAAATTCGACAGGAAGTCAGTTGCAATTCGCTGTCGCCAGTGCCAAACTCGTGGCCATCAGGGTAGGCCATCTACATAGGTTGCTTGTAATTTTTATCTGAACTAAACCCTATGGATACTCAATCTAAGATCTTTGTAGCAGGCTCCCGTGGTCTGGTGGGCAGCGCCCTAGTGAGAACGCTTCAGGCCCAGGGCTATGAAAATTTGCTGCTGCGCTCTAGCCAAGAGCTAGACCTGCGTAACCAGGCGGCAGTAGACGAGTTTTTTGCTGCCGAACAACCCGAGTATATTTTTCTGGCGGCGGCTAAGGTGGGCGGCATCCAGGCCAACAACACCTATCGAGCCGATTTTCTCTACGAGAATTTGATGATTGAGGCCAACATCATCCACAGCGCCTACCGCCACGGGGCGGAGAAACTGCTGTTCTTGGGCTCATCTTGCATATACCCCAAGCTCTGCCCCCAGCCCATGAAAGAAGAGTATCTGCTGACTGGGTTTTTAGAGCAGACCAATGAGCCCTACGCGATCGCCAAAATTGCCGGTCTCAAGCTGTGCGAAAACTATTGCCGCCAGTACGGGGTAAATTTCATTTCGGCGATGCCCACCAACCTCTACGGCCTCAACGACAATTTTGATCTGGCCAACTCCCACGTGCTGCCTGCGCTAATGCGCAAGTTTCACGAGGCTAAGGTCAACGGCGACCCCACGGTGACGGTGTGGGGCACCGGCACCCCCCTGCGCGAGTTTTTGTATGTGGATGACCTGGCCGATGCCCTGGTGTTTTTAATGAACACCTACAACGACGTAGATTTCGTCAACGTCGGCACCGGGCAAGAGGTATCGATCAAAGAACTGGCCTTGACCATGAAGGCCGTCGTCGGCTACGAGGGCGAGCTAGTGTTTGACACCACCAAGCCCGACGGCACCCCCCGCAAGCTGCTCGATGTCTCGCGACTCAATGCGGCGGGCTGGCAGGCCAAAACCGACCTCAAAACCGGCATTGAGCAAACCTACGGCTGGTTTTTACAGAGCTACGACACCCTGCGGGGTCGCGAAGCCGCCTAATCACGTTTTCCCATAGACCATTTCCCTACAGAAAAATAGGGGCTAAGGCTCAAGGGTTTACCCCAGGTCCTAGCCCCTGTGATCGCCCTGCCAATCTGCTGAACTTGTATCCTCGGGTAGAAGACTATTAAACCGGGTTACATTTGCCGCTGCGAATTAGCCCTACCCGGCGGGCGATCGCCTCATCTTGAGACGCGTAGGGGCCCCACACGGGGCGCTGATCTTGAAGCTTATCGCGGCTGATGTGCTCAGCCGACAGCACCTCACAGTTTCCGTTTAGGGTTTGGATAATGTACCAAACTTCGTTTCTTTCTGGCATCGCCACGCTTCCTCAACCACTCACGGTGCTGATCCATTAAACTCGGTTTTGCTCCAAATGGGTGATTGAGATCAATAGCAGAAGCGTTCACCGTTCGCTTTCGGGTGTCCTTTGCCCTTGCGCATGGCTCCCAACACTGTAGAAACAACCACACAGCGGTTGGTATTTCGTTTGCCTGTAATGGTGAGAGTGATAGTGCCCTGTTCACCGATGGTCTTTGCTCTTAGATTGCCGTGCATGTCGAATCGGGTGTTGTGAATGCCGCCGCTTTTGGTGAGGGTGTTGTCTTCGCTGGCGAGTACAACACCCTCAATTAAAGGCTGCCAGTTTGTTACCCCCGCCGCCGGAATAGATTCAGGATGGTTGGCCCATTCAATGTAGCCATCGCGCTGACGTATGCTAAAGCGGCGCTCGTGGCGCTGCTGCATGGCGTCGGCTTGGGTAGCGCGGAGCGCTTGGTAGAGCATGTCTTGGGTAGCGTTGATCTGGCGCTGCTGCCAAAACCCAAACCAGGAAGGGGCGGCGATCG
>JBBSLR010000409.1:0-3661 GCA_038255045.1 Phormidesmidales cyanobacterium | reverse complement strand
TAAGACAGGAAGCTAGGGGGGATCGCTGCATTGCTCATGTCTTCGATCAGCGCGTAAAAGTCGCCGGGGTTGGTGCGCCATTCGTCTTGGAGAGGCAGGCTAAGGCGAAAGATGACTCGCTCTGTTTTGTTGGCAGCCAGCCCATCTTGAGCAGTCACCAAAGGAACCAGGGGGCTTTCGTCTGATTCTTGATAACGGCTGTTTTTGTGGAGCTGGTAGAGAATGCCACAGCTCCAGGCGGCGAGTTTTTCGACCGAGTTGATTGTGGGGGGCAAATTGGCGGCTGCGAATGCGGTCATATTGAAACCTAAAAACCTCCCTGAATTTTGGCCTATTCGAGGGAGTATCACCAGCATAATTTAGGCTAGGATTTAGGCAAGCTTATAACTTCTTTCCTTCAAATGCCTGTACGGAAAGGGATACAGGGCAAGGCCCAGCGGTTTCGAATCCCCTGGGGGTATCGTTCTACTTCACCAGAAAACAAAAGCCTTGCGGGGGTCAAAACCTGGCAAGGCTTTTGTTTTAGAGACTGTAAACATACATACCCAGGCCAGCGCGAGATCTGGGGATTTTCCGCAGACAAGACCCCACCTGGGGGCTTAGAGTTGGGCTGTTTTGAGCGATTCTCTTTTGAGCAATTCATAGAGTGCTCGGCCTGAAAATGAGCGTTCGCTGACGAAGAGGTGACAAGCCCAGGGCCTTCTATTACTGTGTAGATGCGTAACTTCATTCCTCTGAGAGGAGGGCAGTATGGCGTTCTTGAGCCTGTTAGCTACCGCAGTTGGCATTCTTTCAGCGATGGGTTTGGTGGTGGTGGGCCTGGTTGAGGCTCCCTGGCAGGTGCTGTTGACGGGCCTGCTGGCGGCGCTCTACGGCTTACAGCGGGTCGTCAATGGGGGCAGCGAAGGGCAGATGCTGGGAATGCCGCTGCGATCGCCCCCCTCTAGCCAGGTCGTTAACCATCAGGCACCGGAGACCGCTGCAGTGCAAGCGCCTGCGACCCTGCCTACCGCAGCGGCAACCCCGCCCGCAGAGACAGCCACAACTGCAGACACCTACGAGCTCACCTATCGGGGCATTCGGTACCAGGTCAAAAAAGCTCCACCCGCCTCCGAGGCTGGGCCAGATGACGCAGATCAGCTAGCGCAGCCAAAACCTGCTGAGGGCATATATCGCGGGCAGCGGTGGCGACGGTAGAGCCATGCATCCCTCGTGCCCTCGCCAGGTCGCAGACCTAGTGATCTAGTCGCAGGCCTAGTGATCTGGCGCAAAAATGCTCTCGTCGTGGCCAAAGGCTTTGAACTCTAGGGCGTTGCCGCTGGGGTCAGTAATAAACAGGGTAGACTGCTCTCCCACCTGGCCAACAAAGCGCTGGTACGGTTCGATTAAGAACTCCACCTGAGCCTGGCGCAAACGGTCTGCCAGGCTTTGCCACTCGCTGGGGGTTAAGATTACCCCCCAGTGACTGACGGGCACGCCCCGGCCATCGACCGCATTAGTGGATGTCGGAGGCCGAGTTTCGTCGACCCGGTGGGCCGTAATCTGGTGGCCAAACAGGTTGAAGTCAATCCAGCTGGCGGAAGTGCGCCCGATGGAGCAGCCCAGCACCGTCTCGTAGAAGTGGCGGGTGCTGTCCAAGTCGTACACTGGGAAAGCCACGTGAAAGGGGCGAAGCATAGCCATGTCCTCTGGATTTACAACACTATTGACAACACAGTTTGAGCTGGGCCATCGGCCCTATGCGCTGACCCACTGTACGCTTTACACCGGCAGCGGGGTTTTGCAAAACCATGCCCTGGTCGTTGACGGCACCCAGATCGCCGCTGTGGTACCGGAGGCCCAGATCGGGTCTGAGATGCCTCGCCTAGACGGCCAGGGTGGGGCCGCAGCTCCTGGTTTAATTGACCTTCAGCTCAACGGCTGCGGCGGGGTCATGTTTAATGATGCCATTACCACAGCCACCCTAGACACTATGCACCGCACCAACCTGCGGAGCGGTACCACCAGCTTTTTGCCCACGCTGATTACCACCACCGATGGGGATATGGTCGATGCGATCGCCCTGGTTACCGAATACCGCCGTCAGCAGCCCCACCGGGTGCTGGGGCTGCACTTAGAAGGTCCCTACCTCAGCCCCAGGCGAGGCGGCATCCACAACCAAGCCCACATCCGCCCCGCTGATCAGGCCATGGTGCGCTACATTGCCCAGGCCGGGCCGGAGGTGGTGAAGCTGGTGACCCTGGCTCCAGAGGTGGTGCCAGCCGGGTATATTCAGCAGCTGGCGGCGGCGGGTATTGTGGTCTCTGCAGGGCACACCGAGGCCAGCTTTGAGGAGGCTTTGGCGGGGTTTGATGCCGGAGTCGGCATGGTGACCCATCTATTTAACGCCATGTCGCCCTGGCAAGGGCGCAGCCCCGGTGTTGTGGGGGCAGTTTTTAGCCGGGCCGATGTCTATGCCGGTATTATTGCCGACGGCCACCATGTTCACTATGGGTCTGTCAGCCTGGCGCAGCAAATCAAGCGAGACCACCTCATACTCGTGACCGATGCCACCCCTCCGGTCGGAACCGCGCTGGAGTCTTTTGTGATTGGTGGGCAGGAGGTGTTTTACCGCAGCGGCAAGTGTGTATCGGCCGATGGCACCCTCGGCGGGGCCGCCCTCACCCTGATCGAGGCCGTGGGCAACTGCGTGCGCTACGGGGGCATTCCCCTGGCAGAAGCGCTGCGCATGGCCTCGCTGTACCCGGCCCGGGCGATTGGTGCTGACCACTACCTGGGGCAGCTGGCGGTGGGCTACCAGGCAAACATTGCCCTGTTTGACCCGCTTACCTTTGCTATTAAAGGCGTCATCGACCGAGGTACGCCGGCCTGGGCCAAGGGTGCCCTTGCCCTACCGGGATGGCCTAACCCCACAGCAGCGCGCTAGGGAGGTCTCCAGGAAAGAAGATACCACCAGGTAGGGGCGCAGAGCCTGCGTCCTTAGGAGGCAGCAAAATCCTTGGGTATTTTCGTTGCCAGAATTGTCCTAAAGCCTAGGCCGGGGTAGCCCCCTCACCCGCTGCTGAAGCAGTTGAGCGGCCATCATCTGGCTGCGCAGGCTAATCCACAGGCTGCATTGATTGTCGGCAACTGAGACCAGCGCCCCCGCCCGCTGTTCAGAAAATCTACAGGCCAGGTGGTACAGTCGAGTGCGCTTTTCGGCCTCAACGGTTAAGGCGCGGTAGTACAGCTCGTTGTAGTGGTGGGTGCCATCTTGCAGTGCGCCGTTAAACCAAAATTTAAATACCTGAACCTGACTTTCGGGCAGTACCTTGGGCAGCATGAAGGCTCTCTATTGACCTAATTTCAGCATACCCAGTTGGCCCAAGAAATGCTGATACCGGGGTATTTGCGGGGATCTGGCTCCGGGCTACCCGCTGTAATGGCACAGGTGACGGGCAAAGGCCGACTCGACTAGCGATCGCAGAATCTCCATGCTCAGGGGCTGTACCAGCAGCCCGTCTAGGCCAGGGGTGTCCTCGCTGTAGTTCCACTGGGGGCTGGCCGAATCGGTCAGTGCCACAATGGTCATATCGGGGGCCTGGTCGTGCTGGCGCAGCTGGCTTACCAAGGGCTGCGACCAGTCTTGAAAGTTGTTGCCTACCAAAATCACCAGGCTGGG
>JBBSLR010000408.1:0-3681 GCA_038255045.1 Phormidesmidales cyanobacterium | reverse complement strand
TGCAAGGTTTCATTGTGAATGGTGGTGCGGCGCAGCCCATCGTTGGCAATATCTAGCTCGCTCAGCAGCTGGGCAATTTGCTGCTGCACCGGGCCTGGCACCCTATCGACTGGCAGACCAACGGCACTGGTCGGGGTACGCTCGATTTCAGACTGAAGGGCGATCTGCGATCGCTCCAGGGCTTCCTCTAGCTCTGTCACCCGCAGCAGCAGTGCATCGTTGCACTGGTTGAGGTCTTGAATCAGCTGGACTAGATCTTCCGGGGCCGGTTCTGGCGGTGCCGCATCATTACTGACATCTAAAATCACATCTGGGCTGATATCTGACAACCGCGATGCGTCTTCAAGGGATAATGATTCGGCGTCTGGCTCAGAGATAGCCACTACCGGCAGCTGGCCCGGAAACGCTACGCTCTCCCAACCCGAGTCGCCCTGGGCTGGGGGCTGAAGGCTAGGCTCCCCAGGTGGACGCAAAGACCTATTGTCGTTGTGCTCTGGGGGAACGCTCGAAGCCGTAGTGTCAGTCATAATGTCGCCTGATCCTGGTCGCGTAGTCTCACACTCAATATCCAGTCGCAGCAGGGCTGTACTTAGTCGCAGCAGGGCTGTAGACCCCTAAGAGTACCTAACTCTGCCGATTTATTCACTTTATTTATTGACTATTTTAATGACACTCTGCCTTTTTATGGCTTTAGTTTATCCTTTACCTCTACTTTTTCCTTGGGCGTATCTAAAGGTTAGGGGAAGGGTCAGTCAGTGACCTCGGAACCGAGGGAAGGAGGTCATCAAAGCGGTCATTGGCCCAAGCCAGCCTGAACAGAGGAGATGGTTAAAGCCATCCTCGCTCCAGCACCTGTCAATGCCCTTGAAGCACTGCTGAATCAGCCATTTACAGGCGCTTTCCACCATCTCCGAGTCTAAGTCAAGGCCCAGGCGTTCAACGTGCTGATACCGCGGATGACGATGGTGCCGCTGGAAGTAGGCCTGCACCTGTAGCAGGGTGGAGAAGGCTGAGGTCGACCAGCCCGGTAGGTAAATCAACTGGGTCAAGGCCCGCCGTACCCGGTGCGCCTCGCCGTGGCGGAGCAGATGTTGCCAGCGGCGGAACCAAGCCTGTGCCTCGGCAGAATTCAGGGTGCCAAAAAGAGCCTGAGTAGCCCGAGCCAGATGGCTGGCGGCACGAAAGCAATCGAAGCTACTCTGCGGGTACGGGGCAATGCCCAACGACTCGTCGAGCGGCACCCGCTGGCTCTCAGGGCATCCCCTAGGAGAGCGACCCACCCGTCGTTTTCAGGCAATCGCACCCACCGAGGTCTGCATCTGCCGCCGCTGCAACCCTTTGGAGTGCAGCCGACTCCCACAGTGGGGGCAGTTCGGCCACGCCTCGGGCGCTTGTGCACGACGCTTTAGCGCCGACTCCAGGAGCCAGCGGGCCACCATCAAGCCCACTTGCAAGGCCACCATCACCATCGCAGGCAGGGACGTCGCCGTTGACAACGCGGCTAGACGAGCTTGGCTGTCGGGTTGCTCTAGCCAGTGCTCAGTCTGGGCGCTATGCTCATAATCATTATTTATGTTGGGTATTTATGTTGGGTGCAGAGACTATTCTCCCTGCACCTTTTTTTTGCCTACTCCCCCAACCGCTAGATGCGCCCTTTTTCTTTTCTTCCTAAAGTTATAGCTGGTTAACCATGCGGTAGCCACCTTGCCCGAGGGCACCGCCAGACAAGCCCCTACCCGCTACGCCAACCTGTTTGAGTACCTACTATGCAGCCTTCTCTGACTACTGCCATGACGACTTCTAGAGCTTCTAGAGCTTCATCGCTGGCTCTGGCTACCCTCAGCTACGGCCCTGACTACCAACGCTGTCAACTGCTGGTAGAGAGCGTTGGTCAGCTAACCCAGACTCCGGTGCGCCACTACATTATTGTCGATCAGCGAGATTATTCAGAGTTCAAATCGTTGGCCAACCCCAGCACCGAAATTTTAACCGTAGAATCGCTGTTGCCCTCCTGGATTCGACGCTTTCCCCTGGTAAACCGCGCCTGGTTGAGCTGCAAAACCCCGCCCATTCGCAACTGGGTGTTACAGCAGCTGGTCAAGATCTCCTTTGCCCGCTCTGCCCCCGAGGCGATCACGGTATTTGTTGATTCGGATGTGGCGTTTGTGCGCCCCTTTGACCTAACGCCTTGGGCCGTTGAAGACCAGACGCGGCTGTTTCGGGTGCCCAAGTTTTACAGCCCCGACTTTGAACCCTTCTATGAGGCAGCCTACCAGCTGCTGGGGATAGAGGGCTACCGTTACAGTGTCGCGTCCCCCAACTACATTGGCAACCTGATTAGCTGGCGGCAGAGCAACGTGGTGGCCCTGTGCGATCGCATCGAGCAGGTCGGAGGCCGCCCCTGGCTAGAGACCCTGGCCCGCTCTAAAACCCTTTCGGAGTACATTCTCTACGGAGTGTTTGTAGACCAGGTACTGGGTGACTCCGCAGGACATGTCTACGACTCGTCGTCCCTGTGCTACGAATACTGGCGGCCTCAGCCCCTCGATGATCGTCAGCTGGCCGAGTTCTTTGCCGCAGCCCAGCCCGAGCACATTGCCGTGATGATTTCGGCCAAGGCGCGCATTGCTCCTGATCGCTACCGTCACTATATCCAGGATATCCAGGGCGGCAGCGGCGAGCCCTTTGGCCGTCAGCCCAAGGAGCCAACCCTGTCCTCTATACCGGCAGGGGATGCCCCCGATTCACTCTCTTGCTGAGGTGCAGCTAAAGTTTCCGGGAACCCAGCCCCCACCCTTGATAGACATAGAGGGAATTGGGAGAAATCGCCCATTATGGTCGCGATCACCCCCGACTTCAGAGCCGCCCCAATTGTCTACTATAAAGTGCGGGGGTAAAGCTGGCATCACTGTCGTTTCCGGGTTAAATAGCGTTAAATAATGATCAGATCAGGGTTTCGTACCGTACTTTTGGTGGCCACCGCTGGCGTCGCCCTGTCTGCCACCGTCACCTGTAGCCAATCTACCGACCTATCTACCCCGCCAACCTCTACCACCGCAGTCGAAGCTGACGCCCAAGCTGGGCGCGATCCTCAGATCCTGCGGCTGCTCTACAGTCGATCTGCCCTCACCCTCAACCCCCACCTAGCCACGGGCTACCAAGATTTTGAAGCCGCCCGCATCGTCTACGAACCCCTGGCCAGCTACAACGAGGACGGGGAGCTAGTACCATTTTTGGCGGACGAAATTCCGTCCCCAGAGAATGGCGGCGTGGCCGCAGATGGCACCTCAGTCACCTGGACTCTGCGGCCCGATGTCACCTGGGCCGACGGCGAACCCTTCACCGCCGACGATGTGGTGTTTACCTTTGAGTTCATTCGCAATCCGGTGGTGGCCGCAGCTACGGCCCAGTTTTATGAAGGGGTAGAGAGCGTGGAGGCGCTCGATGAGTACACGATAAAAATTACCTTTGCCAACCCCACTCCGGCTTGGTCAGTGCCCTTTACCGGCCAAACTGGCCTGATTTTGCCCCGGCATATCTTTGAAGAGTTCAACGGCCCCGATGCCCGCGACGCCCTAGCCAACCTCCAGCCCGTGGGTACTGGCCCCTACCAGGTCGTCGGGTTTGAGTCAGGGACGGTGATTTTTGAGGCGAACCCCAGCTACTGGGGCGGCCGGCCCG
>JBBSLR010000407.1:0-3686 GCA_038255045.1 Phormidesmidales cyanobacterium | reverse complement strand
GAAGCGGTTTAAGCACCCCCAAACCGCCTTTGCCTCGGGGTGGATGGCGGTGCGGGGGGCGCGGCGGCGGCGGGGCTACGAGCGGGGCTTTGTGCTCTCTGACCACGCCGACTGGCCGGGGCTAATCCAAACGGTGAAAGAAACTGGGGCGAAGACGGTCTACGTCACCCACGGCCAGTCGGACGTGGTGTCGCGCTATCTGCAAGAATCGTTGAAGCTGGAGGCGATGCCTTTAGAGACGCTGTTTGAAGGAGAGGGAGATATCTAATGGAAGCAACCCCGCTGGATGGACTTATGGGCGGCCTGGCCCTGCTAATTTTGCTGGGGGGGCTGTGGATGCTCTTGAGCGGCGTGGGCGACATGAACCAGTGATCTTTGCCGAGCGGCGGCGGTTATGTAGGCCAACAGCTTGCTGGCTCCGTAGAGCACGGCAATGGCAAACAGCCCCCCGGCCACCCAAGTCTGAAATTTCTGGGCGATCCACAGCAGGGCGAGCATGAGGGCGATCACATCTAACATCAGCACATCGAGGCGCGAGCGCCATCCCGCCGCCTGAATAGGCTTGGCCGTGCCCGGCTCTAAACGAATCGTTGCCGCCAGGTTAAACCCCACCAGGCTGACCAAGATCAACGCCATCCCCCAGCCCAGATACCCAGCCGCCGCCACCGAGAACCCCAGCAGCTGCCCAAAAATCGCCAGCATTACCACCCGGCCAAAGTGGTGCAGCCGTAAATCCCCCGGCAGATCCCCTGACAAATCCCCTGACAGAGCGCTCGCTCGCTGGGCGACCAGCTCTACGTGGCGCAGGTCGACCCGGGCCATATGGGCCTGCTCAAAGCTGATTAACAGCAGCGCCAGGGCCAGCAAACGGTGGGGCCAGGGGTGGGGTTGCCCAGCCTGGTAGAGCAACCCGGCCGCCGCCGGCATAAATAAAGCCGCCGCCAAAGCGGGAGATAGGGTCATAAATGAGGCAATTCCGGCCGGAATGGCTGAACTAAACGGACTAAGCATACCGCTAGACCGAGCAATTCTGCCTCACCTTATGTGCCTGTTCCCTAACAGGCTTTAAAGCATTGATCTATCGAGCCAGACCGTACCCGAGAGACCGTAGCCGCCGTCCTCCCCGACGGGTTTGACCCGATCCAGCAGGGGTTAAAACGCGATCGCTAACGGGCTCTCCAAAAACACCAGGCGATGGGCTAGAGAGCCAGCAGTTGATCTAGGGCATCTAGCGCCTCGCATTTGGGCGCCGGGGGAGAAGATCGCTTTGCCGTAGCGAACTGCGCCTCGCCATAGGGGGGCAGATTATCCTCCCGAGCTAGGTAAGCGCCGCTGGCAGCGCTGTCAGCTCCAGGGGAGCGGCCCTGGAGGTAGTCATCGCAGTAGCGGCGAAACACGGCTTCTACCGCTGCCCTAGCATTTTTGAGGCCCCACTCGGCGGCGATGCGATCGGCCTTTTCGAGCACGTCTTGGCTGAGGCGCACCTTGTTGTCTGGCCTGGCCTTATCTGGCCTGGTTTTATCTAGCCTAGTCTTAGAAACTACTTGGTGGTCATGCATAGTTGAGTATCCCCGGTCCTCAAAAACAAGCCGCGAACGTTGGCAAACTGAGGGTCGCCCATGACGGCGAACAGCTCGTGGCCCTGTAGGCGATCGGCAATCAGGTGAGAGCCGCCGCCCGTGACGAGAAACCGCGTCACCCTGGGCATGTAGGGGGTGTACTGGGCCTTAACCGTCTGAAAGATGCCCTTAAACCAGGGGTCGAGGTATTCGTCGAGCCATTCGCCCCAGGCTAGGCCAGTGTCGGCGTAGACGTGATCAATGCGAAAGCCATCCATCACAATGCAGGGGTCGGCGCTGCTGCCCAGGTGGTCGGTGAGGCGGTGGTCAAAGCTAATGGCGGTAGCCAACTCATAGGTACCGCCGCGATCCATGATGTTTTCGTCGATCACTTCGCTGTCGGCATCGACCAGGCGGGTGAGCCAGGTGCCCCCGCCAATATCGACGACGATGGTGTAGCCCTGGGCCGGAATCAGGCCCTGGGTTTTGGCATAGTTGTAGGCACCCATGCCCTCGCGCCCCACCTCTACCGTCTCGACATTGACGCGAAAGGCGATGTCGTTGCGAATGAACTCATGGACACCGAGCAGCTGGGCGCAAATGTCTTCCCCGTTGCGGGCCGGGTCAGGGGTAGAAACGTGCAGATTGAGATTGTAGTCGGCCACATCGCCGGGCAGCGGCTCTAGGCAGGCGTAGAGGTGCAGCTTGGCCAGCTCAACTTTATTCTCGATTACGGTTTGCTGCTGGCGGCGATACTTGTAGGCCTGGGCGCCAAAGTGGTAGCGCCGACCATCGGGCAGCTCGATCAGCGGTGACGCTTCAGAAAAGCTCACCGCATCGCGCCCCTGGGGCAGCTGGTAGCGCACAGAACGGATAGCCTTGGGGTGGCCGCTGCCGGCAAAAAATTTGAGGTCGTAGTTGCCGGCATCGAGGGCCAGCACCGGGGCGACGGCGCTGGTCGCCCCGGTGCCGCGAGCCTTAGCCGAAGACCGAGACGCACCAGCGGCGGAGCGGCTGCGGGAGGCGGTAGTCGTGGTCATAGGTATATGTCCATCTCGTGGGGATGCGGGTCAGCCGTGCCTGGGGCCACCGTCCTTAAATCAGTCTTTGGGTCAGTGGGGACGGCTGCACCCATAAGTACACATGAACCAATAGTAATTCACCCGTACTGTTCTGGCAAGGGTGAGATTTGGGCTAGAGCTGAGGCGCTGCTTTTCTAACTTTCTAGTCCTAGTCCTAGTACCCCTGGCCCAATCTCCCCCGGATTCAGAGTCGAGGGACGTGCGTCTAAAATAATGCGTCTAAAATTAAACCTGAGTTCGGGATCAGAAAAATCCTTGGAAAAATAGTCTCACTGTCCCCGACCGGGTGGGTCAGTCAAGGCCAGCATGGCACCTCCCAGTATTTATGGACTTATATTCTGTAATAGTTTTGACCCACCCCGCCCTCCGGGCACTCCTCCTAAGGAGGGGACGGCGTTGTCCCGAACTGAGGTCTAAATTAAAGTAATTGCATGATTGATTACTGTAGCCATGCACCAATGAGCAGGTAGGCTGGATAAACGTAGCCTGGGTTAGCGCAGCGTAACCCAGGCTGGCTAAGGGGTTTGGGCTTTGTGAAGAGGCTAAGGGGTTTGACAAATTATTGCGTCCTCCTACTTAGGCAAGATGGCAGTTGGTACCTTATTTTCTTGCGAGTCTATAAGCTCACCCCCCTAAGCTCACCTATGGGGATCATCAAAAACGGCTATCGTGTTGCAAGTCACATTCCATCACAATCTTTCTAAAGACCCCTTGTCAACCGGTGCCCTCGGCCTCAAACTGTAAATGTGAAAAAGAATGGTGTAAAACAAGCCAGTTTGTGGGGCTTATCGAGGGAATCTTGTGAAATCAGTTCTGGCCATAATTCTAGGCGGCGGTGCCGGCACTCGCCTCTATCCATTAACCAAATTTCGAGCTAAGCCAGCGGTTTCCCTAGCCGGTAAATACCGCTTAATCGATATCCCTGTCAGTAACTGCATCAACTCTGACATCAACCATAGCGATGTGCTGACCCTGTTCATCTCCGCCTCGTTGAACCGTCACATCAGCGGCGCCTACCAGTTTTCACAGTTTACCGAAGGCTTTG
>JBBSLR010000406.1:0-3709 GCA_038255045.1 Phormidesmidales cyanobacterium | reverse complement strand
TACCGACTACCTCGAACGCATTCTCACCGCCCGAGTTTACGATGTGGCGCAGGAAACCGCCCTGGAGGTAGCCCCCAACCTGTCGACCCGGCTGCAAAATCGGCTGCTGCTCAAGCGAGAAGACATGCAGTCGGTGTTTTCATTCAAGCTGCGGGGGGCCTACAACAAAATGGCCCACCTGTCGCCCGAGCAGCTGGCCCAGGGGGTGGTGGCGTCTTCAGCGGGCAACCATGCCCAGGGGGTGGCGCTGGGGGCCAAGCACCTGGGCACCCGCGCCATGATTGTCATGCCCACGACGACGCCCGCTATGAAGGTCAACGCGGTCAGGGCGCGGGGCGGCGAGGTGGTGCTCTACGGTGAAACCTACGACGACGCCTACGCCCACGCCCGCCAGCTAGAGGCCGAGAAGGGCCTAGTCTTTGTGCATCCCTTCGATGACCCCGATGTGATCGCTGGCCAGGGCACCATCGGCATGGAGATTTTGCGCCAGCACCCCCGGCCCATCCACGCGATTTTTGTGGCGATCGGCGGCGGCGGGTTGATCTCGGGCATTGCCGCCTACGTCAAGCGGCTGCGGCCCGAGATCAAGATTATCGGCGTGGAGCCGATCGAGGCCGACGCTATGTCCCAGTCGCTCAAAGCCGGAGAGCGGGTCAAGCTATCCCAGGTGGGGCTGTTTGCCGACGGCGTTGCCGTGCGCCAGGTGGGCGAAGAGACCTTTCGCCTCTGTCAGCAGTATGTGGACGAGGTGATTTTGGTGGGCACCGACGACATCTGTGCCGCCATTAAAGATGTGTTTGAAGACACGCGATCAATTTTGGAACCGGCGGGGGCGCTGGCGATCGCCGGAGCCAAAGCCTATGTCGAGCGCGAGGGCATTGTCGATCAAACCCTAGTGGCCGTCGCCTGCGGCGCCAACATGAACTTCGACCGCCTGCGGTTTGTCGCCGAGCGAGCCGAAATTGGCGAGCACCGCGAAGCCATCTTTGCCGTCACCATTCCCGAGACGCCGGGCAGCCTCAAGTCATTCTGCGAATGCATTGGCACCCGCAACCTGACCGAGTTTAACTACCGCATCGCCGACAACCACGAGGCCCATATCTTCGTTGGCCTAGAGGTGCAGGGCCGCGCCGATTCCCAAAAGATTGCCCAGCGCTTTGAGGCCGAGGGCCTCAAGACCCTCGATCTCACCGACGACGAGCTGTCGAAAATGCACCTGCGTCACATGGTGGGCGGCAAGTCGCCCCTGGCTCACGACGAGCTGCTCTACCGCTTCGAGTTCCCTGAGCGCCCCGGCGCGTTAATGAAATTTGTCAACGCCATGAGCCCCGACTGGAACATCAGCCTGTTTCACTACCGCAACAACGGCTCTGACTATGGCCGCATTGTCACCGGCATTCAGGTGCCGCCCCACGAGATGGAGCAGTGGCAGAGCTTTTTAGACAACCTGGGCTACCAGTACTGGGATGAGAATCAGAACCCCGCCTACAAGCTGTTCTTGGGTTAGCTACGCGCCGGCTAGAGCTACTGGCCGTACCAATCTTGCCTCCAGGCTTTCATCTGATCGATTTCGGCCTGCTGGGAGGTGATGATGTCGTCGGCTAGGGCGAGTAGTTCGGGGCGATTCCCAGAGGGATCGCTGCGCGAAGCGCTCTTCTCCTGCAAATCCTCCGCCATCTCTACAGCGCCCACATGGTGGGGAATCATCCCATTGATAAAGCGCAGGTCAAACTCCTCGTCGGCCCCGCCCAGATCCATATCCATGCGCATAGCCGAGATCATCTCTTGGCCCATGGGCATGTCGTGGTTCATCTCGGCGTGGTACATCACCGGCTCGGCGGGGGCGTTGGGGTACCACTCGGCCCGCCAGTCCTGCATCTGGGCAATCTCTACCTGTTGCGCGGCAATGATTTCCTCCGCCAGCTGGCGAATTTCGGGCCGCTGAGAATTTTCTAGCGCCGCCTCGGCCATCACCAGCGCCCCCTCGTGGTGGGGAATCATGCCGTCAATAAAGCGCAGGTCGTAGGTGGCATCGGCGGGGCCAAGATCCATCGCGTGGCCGTCATCACCTTGGCCGCCGTGCATCATGGCATCACCGGAGCTATTCTCCATGCCGCCGTGGCCTTCGTGCATAGACTCCATGGTGCCGCAGGCGGCCAGGGGCACGAGGGTAGCCAGGGCTAACACCGTAGCCAAGGGACGATTCAACGACATAACTCAATCTCCAAAAGAGCTTTTATACCTAGGGTACACATTCCAGCCCGCTAGAGGGTCAAGGGACTGCCCCAGTCGGGATATTTATTTCTTCAGAGTTTATTTAATGTTTTGTTACGGAAATGAGAGGTGCGATCGCAAAGTACTGTAAGTTTTGTAAATAAAGTCGAGCCTAGTTTATTGCAAATTGTGTCACCTAACCCCCCTAAGCCTTATTGAATAAGGTTTTCTGGTACAAACAGGGAAGATGCCTTCGATTTTGCTTTCGTTACGAAATATTTCCTGTAGAGTCTAACTAAGCTTGTCTACGGGTCGACTCAATCCCTCTGGCTTGACCTGTTGGCCACGGCACCTCCCCACCCCAGCCCACGAAAGGAGTTTCACTGCATGTTCACCCACGTCAAGCCCACTGTGCGCCACATTGCCCCCGATGACCTCAACGGGCGCCGTCTGGTCAAGGTGGTCTATGTGGTTTTAGAGCCTCAATACCAGAGTTCTCTGTCCTCGGCCATCCGGTCGATCAACGCCAACAACTCTCAGGTGGCCTTCGAAGTCAACGGCTACCTGATCGAAGAGCTGCGCGACGCCAACAACTACGAAGCCTTCAAGCAGGATGTGGCCGAGGCCAACGTGTTCATCGCCTCGCTGATCTTTATTGAAGACCTAGCCGACAAGGTGGCCGAGGCCGTCGCCCCCCTCCGCGACAACCTGGATGTGGCCGTGTGCTTCCCCTCCATGCCCCAGGTGATGCGCCTCAACAAGATGGGTAGCTTCTCCATGGCCCAGATGGGCCAGTCCAAGAGCATGATCGCCTCCTTCATGAAAAAGCGGAAGGAGAAGTCGGGTGCGGGCTTTCAAGACGCCATGCTGAAGCTGCTGCGCACCCTGCCCACGGTGCTCAAGTACCTGCCGGTTGAAAAGGCCCAGGATGCCCGCAACTTTATGCTCAGCTTTCAGTACTGGCTGGGCGGGTCGCCGGAGAACCTAGAGAATTTCTTTCTGATGCTGGCCGATCGCTACGTGATTACCGACAGCGCGATCGAGGGTGCCCCCAAGACCGAAAGCCTGGACTACCAAGAGCCCGTCACCTACCCCGACATGGGCATTTGGCACCCTATGGCCCCGCACATGTTTGAGGATATTAAGGAATACCTCAACTGGCACAGCTCCCGCCGCGATATCTCTGAGGATCTCAAAGATCCCCTCGCCCCCACCATTGGCCTGGTGCTGCAGCGCACCCACCTGGTGACGGGTGACGAGGCCCACTACATCGCCATGGTGCAGGAGTTTGAATACCTGGGCGCGAAGGTGATCCCCGTGTTTGCGGGCGGGCTAGATTTCTCCAAGCCTGTGAATGCCTATTTTTTTGACCCGGTAGACAACAGTAAAACCATTGTCGATGCCGTGGTTTCCCTCACCGGCTTTGCCCTAGTGGGCGGCCCGGCCCGGCAAGATCACCCCAAGGCAATTGAAACCCTGAAGCGGCTCAACCGCC
>JBBSLR010000405.1:0-3713 GCA_038255045.1 Phormidesmidales cyanobacterium | reverse complement strand
GGATGGCCTCGTAGGTGAGCCAGCGGCCCAGCTCTTCCATGGCGGTGCGAAACAGCGGCCCCGGCGTATCGGCGTCGCGGGCGACCCCCAGCCAGTGCTTGACCAACGGGTGCGGCGGAACATAAATGCGCAGTTGAAAGGATGACATAGCCCAGCTCCACCAAAATCTGCCACATCATAACCCGGAAGCCATTGCCGGAAGCCATTTGTAGAGCCAGATGGTTGCCCCCTACGGCTTTTGCTGTACGGTCGATTCGGTGTAAAAACCCTGCGTTTGCAAGGGTAAGCCACACCTGTGCCGACCGATTAGTTCTGTCAAGATAGTTTTGTCGGCCCAAGGAGATAGCAATGGCAAATAAGTTTTTTGGCAAGCCTTTTATGAACTGGTATCGTCAGCTGCTTCGCAACTCAAAATATCGGTGGGTTGTGTTGTTTGGCACCCTAGTTTACCTGGTCAGCCCCATTGATATTGCTCCCGATATGATCCCCTTTTTGGGCTGGCTTGACGATGGCCTAATCGCCACGATCGCCATCACTGAAATCAGCCAAATTTTGCTCGATCGCAAGCGCAACCTGCGCCAGGTGGATGACTCGATCACGACGACAGAAGCGGTAGACACCAACGAAACCGTGATTGACGTAGATGCTGTCGCGCTGATCTAAATCTAGTTTAAGCCCAGCATTTGCACCCTGCCGATGAGCAGGCTATGCCCCGAGCTGGGCTTGAGTCAACAGCCTTTCAACCCGATTTTCAATTTAAGATTCAACTTAGGAGAAGCCCCATGACCAACTCTGTACAAGACCGCGTTAAGACCGAGTGGGAAAAAGCCCAGAAAGAGGGTGGCCAGCGCGCTAGCCGCATTCGCGAAATCGTTAAAGCGGCGGCCACTGAAGCCCTGGCTGAGCTAAGAGACGGCTCTAGCGAAATCGAAACCCAGGGCCGTAAAACGCTATCGGAAATGATTGAGCAGATCAGAGCCAACGAAGCTGCCGACGCCGCTGCCGCTGAAGCCGTGGCCGATGCGGTCGCTGAAGCTGTCCAGGCTGAGGCCAGCCAAACTGAGGCCCCTGCTCCCACCTGGGCGCAAATCTTCGCTGACCTGCGCTATCTGGCCAACGATCGCAAAGTCGACTGGGCCCAAAGCCTGCTGACCAAGCTGCAAACCCAGATTGACCGCTTTGATGCCGACATGGCCACCGAGCACGGCGATCGCTACGGGTTTGTGCGGCCCCTGGTGCGCGGCTTTCGCTCCTTAGTGGCCCTGGCCTACAGCAAAATGGGCCAGCCCGCCGAGCCTGCGGCCCCCACCCCCGTCCACATCGAAGTGCTAGATGAGGTCGAAACCTCTGTAGATGGCCCGACGAACGCTTAGGCTGCGGTTAGTTGTGTGTTTAATCCTTAGGTAGAGACCAAAGCGCTGCAACTGCGGCGCTTTTTTGTGCCCAAGGGTTGGGTTGCCCAGGGCACCCTAGCAATAGGCTCCCGCTTCAGGGGGTAGACTCGTCGCCAGTGCTGGCCTGTAGGTGATTGCGGCCCGTGGATGTGGAGGTGTAAACCTGCCCCGGTGGAGTTAGCATGGCCGGCATTTTGCTGGATGTAGCATGACGCTGAATCTGCCCCCAGCTCAGAGTCACAGCCCCGCCCGCCAGCAACAGGCCAAACAACGCTAAAGAGACCTTGTCTTCTGTCGCCCCCATGAGGCCATCCACAGCGCCTACGGTGAGCGCTGTGGCAATCCACGGTTGTTTTCTAAAAAGCACCTTAATGGGTCGGTCTCCTGGAGATAACAGGTTTACAGTATGCTTGCCTAGCGCAGCCCCAGCCAGGTGACGATCGCCTGCCCGGTCACCAGCTCAAACAGCACCAGCGCCACAAACCCTAGCATGGCGGCGCGCCCATTCAGCCGCTCGGCGTAGTCGTTAAAGCCCGATTTAGAGCGCTCAATGGTAGGGGTGACGGTGGGTTCGAGGTTGACCATGGGTTTGGGGTGTGTCAGTTGCCTTCCTAGCCTACCCTATGGGTTGATCGTTGTGGCAAGGGTGTGGTGGCAAGGGCCTCTGTCCACGCCCTTGCCACCACACCTGCTTAAGCGAACTGGCCCGCGCCATATCAGGCGTTGCTACTCTGAAGCCTGGGAACCCGGCAGGTCTATATACAACGCCACCCGTTCCATCAGTTGGGGAATATATTTATAGAAATGTTCGTTGCGTAGCTGCATGGCATCGACCGTGCAGCTACCACAATGTACCCCTGCTGGCGGAACCGCGATCGCCTGCACCACTGCATCCGACACGCCAGCCCAGGGCAGATGCCCCTCCGGAGCCTGCAACGAGTAGGTCAACTCCGACTCGTTTAACCAGTCACTGCTGATGAAGTCAACCTCAGCGCGAGGAGCTGCCAGTTTCCAGCCGACGCGATCGCGAAAGGCATCGACCGCCGCGTGACCATTGTTGGGATGAGCGGCCAGCACCTCCTGCCACAGCCGCCGCTGCACACTGAACCCAAAGCGCCCGTTGCTGGCCGTCAGCCACATCTGGTCAATGACAGTCATCAGCTCTGGCTGCAACGACACTGGATCAGCGGGTAGGGGATCAAAGGGTGGCAGTGAGGCTGACCATGGGGCCAGCAAATGCCGGGTTACCCGATCAGCAGCGGCCCAGTCTTCAGCTTGTAGTCGTTCTTGTAACAGCGTCAGCTGCTCGTCAATCGCCCTGTCGGAGTCTGCATTCGCAGTCTGGCAGGTGCCTACCATTGAGCGCACGTACTCACTAGAGCTTAAGTAGTGGACGGTCTGCATCTGCTGGGGCAGTCCGCTAGTGGGATGCAGACTGACGTAGAGGCCATGCACTGAATCTGGTGTTCCATATAGACTGCCGGCATTGTTGGGCTGACCACGAAAAGCTTCTTCAAAGGGCAGTTGAGAATAGTCAGCATCGGGGGCCAACTGCTCATAACCACTCAGGGCAGAGCCCTTGAGCAGGGTTTGCACCCGACCCGTTTGATCCCGCCACTGCACTGTCAGGGTCAAGGCCGTTCTAGCTGAGTTTTGAGGATTGTCCGCCGCCGTGGTCTCCGGCAGGCTACCCGCCAGCCGGTAGGTTAAGCTCCCTCCCTGGCCTAGAGAAACCATCGTTTCACAGGCAATGCGGTAGGGGTTGCTTTGGGCTGCTGAGGGGAGTGGAGTAGTGGTTAGCAGGGCTACCGTCAAGACACAGCCTAACGGCTTCAGACTTAGCATCTCAGGCATGCGCGTTACGCTCAACAGAACATGGGCTAGGGTCAGTATCAATCATTTTGTACGAGCCACTGCTCTCGTTGCGCAAACTGATACGCGATCGGGTTATCTAGCATCCGTTTGAAAAGTGGTTTTTTATCGGACTGCTTCCCTCGTTCCCATGCTTTGCGTGGGAATGTCACCCTGGCGCTCCTGCGCCCCACGCTCAGACAACGCAGGAGCGTCTCGGAAGGTGCCTCGCCGCAGGAGCGGCGGGACAAGTTAAAGACTAACTCCGCTCCTTACAACCCTTACAATAGGGACTCATCCTCCGAAGACTGGAACTCGCTGTGGCAGCACCCTCTCCCCAGGCCGACAAGCCCACCCTGATGCTAGTAGACGGCCATTCCCTGGCCTTTCGCTCGTACTATGCCTTTGCCAAAAATGCCGACGGCGGTCTGCGCACCTCCACCGGCATTCCCACCAGCGTGTGCTACG
>JBBSLR010000404.1:0-3716 GCA_038255045.1 Phormidesmidales cyanobacterium | reverse complement strand
GGTGGCTGACCCGCAGGTAGCCCAGCACCTGGCCGTCGGCCTGCACCCGCTCGGTAATCTGGCGAATGTCGGTTTCTTCACCCACCCGCACGGGTTCCCCCGCCGGGTTGACGTGCAGAGGCACCGGGTTTACGTCTGAAAAGGTTGACCACAACAGCTGGCCACCGGGGCCAAACCACTCCAGGTCAATGTGGTCGTCTTCCACGGCGCGGGCGTTGTCGCGAAAGCTGGCTTCTACATTCACCCGTAATGGCGGGCCGTCGGCATCAACGGTGGCAAAGATATGATCCCCGGCGGCGGCGGGCTCAATGACGAGCGATCGCTCCACAATCTCCACCACATGGTTGAGGGTGTCATCGACTCGCTCCACCAGGGTGGTACGCACGTAGAGGTAAAAGCCGCTGGCAAACAGCAGCAGCAGCACCGCTGTCACCGCCGTGTACCAAAGCGCCAGTCGTTGCCGAGTCGCCTGAAACATAGACCTCTAGGGCAATTTTTGCGTAACGAAATCGAGAATCGATGCGGCCATCTCTACTAACCATAGAGAACCTTGCCCTGCCGAAGCGCTTGACAGACGAGGGAACTGACTACGTTCTTTTTGCGCTCGACCTCTTCGCGACTCATTACCAAAATATCTTTGGGAATTCCTAGCCCTCGCAGCGCTTTGTAGGCGACCCGCGCCCGACGGTAGCGGGGTTCGTCTGACTGAGAAACAATCACGAGCAGGTCGATGTCGCTGTCTGCGTTGGGTTCGCCGTAGGCATAGGAGCCAAACAAAATGATCTGCTCTGGCTGGAGGGCAGACACCAAACACTGGGTTATTTGATCGAGCAAATCGGTGGTGAGGGGCGGCACTGGCTACCCAACCCTGGCGAGGGGGCGGCGATCGGTGGCGATCGCTGGCTCTATCCTAATCCAGCGGCAGGCGGCGGCAAACCTCCTGCTCTACTATGAGTGAGAATATTGGAAAAATTCCCCGACAGAAGCCCGACATTGTACTGAGGAGACGATCCGTGCCCAATTTTCTAGCTGCCGCGAAACCCTTCAAACGTTGGGGACTGATGGCCTTCGTCGCCACAGTGACCCTCGGCTTTTGCCTCTGGCTGGGCGGGCTGAACATGCCATCCACAGTGGCTTTGGCCCAAGCTGAACCCGCTGTAGAACGGGCCACCCCCACCAATGCCACGGCCTACCGCTTCACCGTTGGCGACTATAGAGCCATGGTGGTGAGCGACGGCACGCTGACCTTTCCCGTGGGCTTCTTTGTGCCCAATGTAGACCCTGAGGCGGCGGCCGCCGCCCTGGCCGACAACTTTTTATCGACCGACAATGTCTTGGCCCACCTCAATGTGCTGTATCTAGAAACCGACGAGCACAAGGTGCTGATCGACTCCGGGGCGGGCAACACCTTTGGCCCCACCGTGGGCTATCTGGCCAACAATCTCGAAGCGGCGGGCATTGCCCCCAACACCATAGACACCGTTATTCTGACCCACGCCCACCCCGACCACATCGGCGGCATTCTCGACGACAGCGGCAACCCGGTGTTTGCCAATGCCAGCTACTACATCTCCGAGACCGAGTGGGACTTTTGGACTGCACCGACGGTGGAAATGCCCAACTCGCTAGTGGATGCAGACACCCAGGCGACTGTGGTGGGAGTGGCGCAGGAATGGCTGGGGGCGATCGCTGATCGCACCACTCGCTTTGCCCTGGGCAACGAGATCATCCCCGGCATTGTCTCGATGCCATCGGTAGGCCACACCCCTGGGCAGGCCTCTTACTTGATCACCTCCGGCGACGACAGCCTGCTGGCCACGGGGGATGTGTTCTTTAGTGAACCCCCTCAATTTGGAGAACCCTGATTGGGAGGTGGCGTTTGACACCGACCCCCAGGCTGGAGTGGCCACGCGGAAACAGCTGCTGGAAACCGTCGTGGGCGATCGTCGCAAATTGCTGGTGCCCCACATGCCCTTCCCCGGCCTTGGCCACGTGCGCGCCCAGGGCGAGGCCTACGGCTGGGAGCCGATTGTCTGGGATTTTGGGTTTGAGTCGTAGGGTATTTCAGCTAGACAACCTCCCGGTCAGGGAGGCGAACTTGGCCCTTGGGGCGAGGGTCAACGCCTGGCCCCAAGGGCGATCGCGCTATGCTTGAAGCGTAATTGTTTTTGCGACCATGGTAGCCACGCGCCCACCTTCGCCGCTTCATTCTCCACCCCCCATGGTCATGCGTGGGGTAAGCTGGCAAACCTATAAAACCCTCATGGCCGAGGTCGGGGGCGATCGCGCCTGGAGAATCGCCTATGATTGCGGAGTGCTGGAGCTAAGAATGCCGCTGGAAGAGCACGAAGAACCCAAGGGATTGCTGGAAAGCTTTGTTGAGGCGATCGCTGACGAACTCGAAATCGAAGTCAGAAAATTAGGTTCTCTTACCTTAGAACGAGAAGACCTTGCCCGCGCCGTCGAGCCAAACAGCTGTTTTTACATTCAAAACGAGGCCGTAGTTAGGGGACGAAAGATCACTCTCCCAGCCGATCCGCCGCCTGATTTGGTGATCGAGTCAGACTACACCAACTCTTCGGTCAACAAGCAGTCTATTTATGCGGCTCTGGGGGTGCCTGAACTGTGGCGATATGCCAATCAAAAGCTGCTGGTCTACGTGCGCGTGGATGGTGACTACGAGCAACGTGACGCTAGTTTGGCGTTTCCCTTTTTGCCCATCACAGAAGTGGGTCACTTCATTGAGCAAAGCCGCACCCTGGGCCAACGCAGCGCCGTGCGACGCTTTCGCCAACGCATTCGAGACATGCTCACGGGTCAGCAGGGGTGATGCCTCAACGGGCTGGCCCAAGGGGTACGCTGGCAGTGGAAGTTCCCTGTGTTTCGTTTTGCCGTGATCGATACCTCCCAACCCCAAGCAAAAGCGCCTCGGCCCCGGCGGCGAGGCAAAGGCAAAAAGGATCTGGTCGCCCAAACTCCACCCCTCAGCCGCAAAGCAGAGCGGGCTAAGCAGCGCCAGGTTCAGAAAGCCCGCCAGGCAATGATTCAGTTTGTGGCGGCGACGCTGTTTGCGGCGGGGCTAGTGGGGGTGCTGGTGGCGCTGTTGGGAGAGCCAAAGCTGGGTCTGGCGACGGTGGTGGCGATCGCCTGTCTGGCCCTTTCCTTCAAATATCCGCGCCAGGCCATTTATGGACTAATTATCTACGTGCCCTTTAGCGGTACGGTGGTCTACGCCCTGGGGGGCAGCGGCATTTTGCAGTTGGCCAAAGACGCCATCTACATTCCGGCGCTGATTGGGGTAATCCAGTTTTGCCGCCGCACCCGGCAGCCGCTGATCATGCCGCCGCTGATCAAAATTCCGCTGCTGGTGCTGCTGGGGTTGAGCGGCCTGACGCTGGTGGTGGTTAACGGCGGGCAGCAGCTCGACGCGGCGGCAGGCGAAGTGCCGATCTTAGTCGGCGTGCTGGGGCTGAAGGTGCTGATTGGCTATGTGCTGATTATTCCGTGCATTTTCTACCTGATTCGCGATCGCGAAGACGTCTACTTTTTGCTGCGCATGCAGGTGGTGCTGATTCTGATCTGCTGCGGGCTGGGGTTTACCCAGTACATGATGCTGCGGCTGGGCATTTGCCAGGGCACCGTGGGGTCAGGCGAAGACCTGTTTAAGGCCTCCTTAGAGGCTCGCTGCTTTGTGGGTGGCTCGCTGCTATATACCC